>JAUWWA010000099.1 GCA_030617125.1 Pirellulales bacterium
CCCCATCGGCTCGGGCTGCTCCCCGAGGTGGTCGCGCGCTACCGCGGCAAGCGGGCGATCTGCTTCCACCACCGGGCAGCCTTCATGTGGTCGGCCTACCTGATGAACATCGACCAAATTCTCATGAGCTTCCTCACCGAACCGGATTTGGTCGAGCTGGTCCTGGACAAGGTCCTTGAAAGCAATATGCGGGTCGTGCGCCGCGCGATCCGAGCCGGGGCTGAAGTGATCGTCCTGGGCGACGATTACGCCGCCAACCTCGGACCGCTGATGAGCCCCAAGGTGTTCGAGCACTTCATCCTGCCGCGGCTGAAGAAAATGATCGAGATGATCCACGAGGAAGGGGCCTTCTGCATCAAGCACACCGACGGCAACATCTATAGCCTGCTCGACATGCTCGTCGAGGCCGGGCCCGACGGGCTGAATCCCATCGAGCCGGTCGCCGGCATGGAACTGACGAAAATGAAAGAGTTGGTCGGCGACAGGGTCTGTCTGGTCGGCAACATCGACTGCGCCCATCTGCTGCCGCACGGCTCGGTCGAAGACGTGCACGCGGCAGTGCGCCAGGCGATCGCCGACGCCGGCCCGGGCGGCGGATACATCGTCACCTCGTCCAACAGCATCCATTCCTCGTGCAAGCCGGAGAACCTCATCGCCATGGTCGAGGCATGTAAGCAGTATGGGGCTTATCCGTTGGGAGTTTGACCGTCGATGGCTGACGTCGTTCTCGTCACCGAACTGGAGTACCCCAAAGGCAAGGAGTTGTTCGAAGCCGCCGAGGGACTCGACTTCCAGCCGGCTTCTCGACTCGAAGAGCCCCTGGCCGAGGCGGTGCTCGCGAACGACTGCCGCGCCGTGGTCCTGGGCGTCGATCCGTATCGAGGCCCTCTTTACGACGCTTTGGATGAGACCGGCGGCGCTCGGGGCGCGATCATCGCGCGATTCGGCGTCGGACACGATGGCGTGGACAAGGTGCTTGCGAAGCAGCACAACATCGTGGTCACCAACACGCCGGGCGTTCTGGATCAGAGTGTGGCTGAGCACACGATCTGGCTCACCGGCACGCTGGCCCGGCACGTGGCGGCGGTGGACGCCCGGTTCAAGGCCGGGCGGTTTGAACCCCGGACCGGCCTGGAACTTGCCGGCAAGACGCTCGGAATCGTCGGCTTCGGCGCCATCGGCCGGCGCGTGGCGCGCATCGCCTATTGCGGCTTCGGCATGCACGTGTTGGCCGCCGATTGCCGGCCGCTTCAGCAGCTCGAAGCTCAGGAAGGCAAGAGCTTTGAACAGATCAAGGCCGCCTACGGACTGGAACTCTACACCGCCGATGCCGCGGCGGTGTTCCGCGAGGCCGACGTGGTCAGCATCCACCTGCCGGCCGTGGAAGACACGCGGCGGTTTGTCGCCGCCGACCGGCTCCGGCTGATGAAACCGACGGTGCTGTTGGTCAACACGGCCCGGGGATGGGTGCTCGACGAGGACGCCCTGTACGACGCTTTGGCCGAAGGCCGCATCGCCGGGGCCGCCCTGGACGTGTTCGAAAACGAACCCTACGAGCCTACCTCACCCGAGAGGGACTTGCGAACCTTGGGCAACGTCGTGCTCACCCCGCACACTAGCTCCGACACCCACCAGTCGAACGAGCGCATGGCCCGGGCGTGCCTGGACAATCTTACGAAGTTCTTTGCCGGACGATTGGACGAATTGACGCGCGTCGATGCGTCTGCATAAGGAGTCTTTCGATGGACAACGCCATGCTCAAATGGCCCGACCTGGTGGTGATCGCTTTGTTCTTCGGGGCCTTTGTGGCGATCGGCGGTTACTTTGCCAGGAAGACCCGTTCGGCAGAAAAGTATTTCCTGGCCGAGCGCAACCTGCCGGGTTGGCTGGTGGGGTTCTCGGTCATGGCCACCATCGTTAGCGCGTTGACGTTCCTGGCCCTGCCCGGCTTCGCCTACGCGGAAAACTGGCGCTTCATGTGCAACAACTTCGGGTATCTGCTGGCGTTGGTGCCGGCCGTGTTGCTCTTCATGCCGTTTTATCGGCGGACCGGTGTCTCTTCCGCTTATGAGTATCTGGAACGCCGATTCGACACCTGGGCCCGGCTCTACGCGGCCGGCCTGTTCGTCCTCTGGATGACCTGCCGGATGTCGATCATCCTCTACGCGGTCAGCCTGCCGATCAAGACCATGGTCCCCATCGAGATGCCCTGGATCATCCTGGCCTTCGGCGTCATCGCCACGGTCTACACGGTAGCCGGCGGTCTGGAGGCGGTGATCTGGACCGACTTCCTCCAGACGATCGCCATGTTCATCGGGGCGATTATCTGCTTGCCGTTGGTGCTTTCGATGCTCCCGGGCGGATTCACGCAGATCTTCACCGAAGCCTACGCCGACGGCAAGCTGTCGCTCGGCGGCACCGCATTTACGTTCAGTGAGAAAACCATCTGGGTCATGACCATGGTGACGTTCTTCACGTGGATGCACTGGTGCTGTCAAGACCAGACCATGATCCAGCGCTACCTGGCCCCGCGAAACCAGCGGGAAGCCCGAAAGGCCCTCATACTGGGCAGCTTGCTGACCGTGCCCGTGTGGACCTACTTCATCTTCATCGGGACGGCGCTGTACGTATTCTACAAGATCAACCCCGATCCCAACCTGCCCAACGTGGTCGAGAAGCCCGAGCAGATCCTGCCTTACTTCGTACTGAAATACGTTACCTCGGGCCTGGCGGGGTTCGTGATTTGCGGTTTGGTGGCGGCCGCCATGTCGACCGTGGACTCCACCATCAACGCGGTCGCTGCCACGCTGACCAACGACTTCTATCGGCGCTTGCTGGTGAGCAACCGCGACCAGCGCCATTATCTCCGCGTAGGCCGATGGTTCTCGTGCCTGATGGGCGCGATCATGATCGGTGGAGCCCTGGCGGTCCACTACACCAATACTCAAACGCTGGCAGACCTCCAACTCCTGATCCAGTCGATCTCCGGCGGCGGGCTGCTGGCCTTGACCATGATGGGGATGCTCACGGTGCGCGTCGACAACCGCGTAGCCGTGGCGTCGATCGCCGTGGGCCTGGCCGTCGTGATCGTGTGGCTGGGAATTGATTCACAGTTCGGCCAGCGCTGGTTCCCCGAATTGGTCGGCTATCTGCCTGACAAGTTCTGGATGCACGTCCTGGTCAACCTGTTCGTATTCGCCCTGGGCTACGGACTGGCGTTGCTCCTGGGTACGCACAAGCAGAAGCCGCTGGAAGACCTCACTGTCTGGACGCTGCGAAAGTGTTGATGCACCTCCCCTGCGGAACTTGCCGCGGGCAGAAACGATGACCCTTTCTTTTTTGACGGCGTCTGGGGCATGGCGCCGCGAGTAGCGGTTGGCCCGAACCGGCCAAATGCCGCCCGGTGGCGGGCTGCCGGGAGGTTGGCTTTTCCGCAATGTTTGCTCAAAATGAAGGCTAGTTGCGCCGCTGGAGCGGAAACGTCCGTGAACCGTTACGAACCGATTATGCGAGGAGGTGAACCATGAACCGTGTTCTTAGCAGCAGGCCGTATCGACCGGGCTTTACGCTGGTCGAATTGCTCGTGGTGATCGCAATTATCGGCATCCTGATCGCGTTGTTGTTGCCGGCGGTGCAGGCGGCATTACCGTTGTAGATATCGCAATTCACCATGCAGCCATGAAATCATTATTGCCCGAGTGCCTTCAGGAGCCGCACCGCCGCCTCGACCATGATTTCGCCGCCTCCAGGGGTTATCCGTGAGTTGACGGTTTCGTAGCTGCCTTCGGCAAACGCCTTCTTGGTGGGGATGTAGCCCGGCGCGTCCTGGCACAATTCAATCACGAGCGTGGTCGCAAAGGGGCTCGCTCGCTTGATAGCAAGGCCCAGATCAACGAAGACCTCGCCCGGCAAGCCGACGACGGCCACATCACGGCCCAGCCGAAATACCTGAACTTCGAGCGGTATTGTCTGGCTGCGCCGCATCTCTACGGCCAGTATCTTGTACGCCTCGACCTGCTTGAGAAACGGCAGCTCCCTGGCGCCGACCTTCTCGATGTTCTTACGTGCCCAGGCAACCTCGCTCGGTCCATAACGCTGAAGCGGCACCTCGACAACCTCGCATCGAACCGCCAAGGTAGACTCCACAACGGGCTTCAAGTATCCCGTTTTCGCGTTTACTGTTTCCGCCAACGTCCTGCCGATGTCGCCCGTCTTTAAGCGCTCCTTTTTCAAAACGTCGATGTGGTTGATGTCGCCGCACGCGCCTGTGCCGAACAGTGAAACGAACTGGTTGCCATGCTTCTCGCGAAGCGATTGCTCCAGATAGAAAGGAAAATCAGCCGCGTAGCTTGTTCCGCCGACGGTGTCGAGATGGAGCGCGAAGTTGACCAGCGCTGCCATAGCACTATGGCCGCCGCCGTCACGGAAAAACACGACTGCAACCTCGGGATCGATTGGGCCGGCAGGCGAAACGATATCAGGATTAAGCACTCCGGGGTTGAACCGGACCGTCCCGTCTTTCATGTGGAACCGCCGGTTGAACGAGAGGTTTTGTTGCATAGCCGCGCCAGCCTCGAGCCGGACAGGTTTCGCCGTCGCGTCGGCTTGCGTTATGGCTTTGACGATTTTCGCAACGAGTACGGAGGGGTAGTCAACCTTCTCGTGCGGATCGCTCCCATGCTTAGCCACCGCTGCGTCGTGGAAGTGTTTCCTCAGGGCGCCAAAGTAGAGCGGCCCGGTGTGGGTATGTGTGGCGGCAAGCAGGATATTCGCGGCGGGAATGCCCGTCTTTTCCGCGGCCTGCCTGCGAGCACGCGACGAAACGTCGAGCGACAAACCGATGACGTCGCAGAAGACCAGCGCTGCGCACTGATTACCCTGGCGAAGGACAACAGCCTTGGCGTGAAGAGGGTTTGACGTGCCGGTGCTCAGCCGCTCGTGGAAGTATCCACTCATGCGGTAACCGATGGGCGGGGTAATGCCGGTGACCGCAATCCCAGCGGTCAAACCGGCAACATCAGCTGGTGACGCGTCCGCGGAAGTTTGGGTCTTCTGCCTGGTAAGTTTTTCCAGAAACTCTCGGGCCTTCTTGGCCTCGGCGAGTGTTTGCTCCAGGTCTCCCGGCTCGAGGCATTCTACGACCAAGGGGCCGCCGGTGAAGCCGCCTTGTTCGAGGCGTGCGAGAACCGCAGGGAAATCCACCTTGCCCGTCCCCGGCGTCACGGCGACATTCTTAGGGTGCCTGTAATCCTTGATGCACATGCCGACCACGAGCCCATCCACGGTGGCGGCATCGGCGGCCGGGTCGAGTTTCCCGTCCGAGTAGTAGAGGATGTTCCCCGGATCGTACCAGACGCGGAAGTTCTCATGGCCAACCATCTCGACCATCTTGCGGCACTGGGGTCCGGTGGCATTTAGCCCGCCGTGTGGCTTGATGCTGATGCCGATGCCTCGCTCGGCCGCGTAATCGCAACATTCAGCGATGGCCTTGCAGTACGTCTCGTAAAGCTCCTTGTTGCCGGCGCCGCCCATCAGCAGATTTCCGGCGCCACAGGCGGCACAATTGTCGATGAGTTTTCTGAGGCCCTCGATACCCGCTTTGAGCGACTTCGCCACGGGTATGCCACCGCCGTATACCGACGGGACTGTCAGCCCACGTTTCCTGGCCTCTTCGCCCACCCGGGCGGCCTCTTCGAGTGTGGTCGAGACCGAAATCACAAGTCGCGTCTTGGACTTGGTAGTCATCAGACCGGCGTACTTGAAACCCGCCTCGGCGATGCCGTCGAGCGCCACGCAGTAATCGTGCTGATCCCAGGGACGCGTATAGCAGCCGATCCGCCACCGGCTGCCGGCCGCATCTCCGGTCGCCGCGGCGGGCGATGCCGCCGTCCACGAGGCGGCAACGCCCGCTGCGCCAATTTTCACGGTCTGATCCAGGAAATCTCTGCGAGACAGTTGGTCAAAAGGATTCATCGGTGTTTTCTCCTGATTCGTCCGAGACGTGTTCCTCAAAACGACAACGACAACGCACTCTTACCCGCGACGAATCTCCCGTTTCTCGGGCTCATAGATCATTCTCTGTCCGGTGTCGTACGACCGCATCGCCATAATGGCGGCCACGGCGTGCTGGTAACCGGCATCGATTGAGGCGTTGGGCGTCGCACGAGTCCGCAGGCACTGGAGCCAATCGAGGAAGTGGTCCGGCCGTGCGACATGCTTGACCGGCGTCTTGCCTCGGATCTTGCTCCTCCTCTTGCCGCCCCCCTCGGCCGTAAGGACCGGTGCATTCCAGTCGACCATATCCAGCACGCCCTGGTCGCCGAAGATCTTGAAGCTGTTCCCGCTGCTGTTGCCGAAGTTGGTCGAGTAGCTGACCATGAAGCCCTCGGGGTAAATCCACAGGGCCTGGACGTGGTCGGGGCACGTGAACTTGTGCTCATCCTTCCAGGTAAACGTCCCGCCCAGGCATACACAGCTCGTGGGGAACGTCGCGCCGGTGATGTAATGCACGAGGTCGACGAAGTGACTGCCGAACCCCGGAACAGGACCGTCGGAGAACTCCCGGTAGCCGTACCAGCCCGAGTAGAGCAGCGGATCGAACCGACGCATCGGGCGGTCCATCAGGAATTCCTTCCAGTCGACGTCCTTC
>JAUWWA010000049.1 GCA_030617125.1 Pirellulales bacterium
CAGGCCGGACTAGGGACTTCGGGTTAAAGGGTCAGGTGTCAGGGTTCAGGTGTGACGGCCGGCCATCAAAGTCCTGAACCCTGAACCCCGAACTCTCAACTCTCATTCAGGCCTGCTGTGGCCGAACGCCGCCGGGCGATAGTGGGCGTGCCACTTCCTTGCGGACCGGGTATACTATAAGCTTTCAGCAGTCAGCTTTCAGCTTTCAGCGGTCCCGGTTTGCAACGTTTCTCCCAAGAAATCATGCTGAAAGCTGATGGCTGACTGCTAATAGCTGATGGCCGGGCCGCATCGCGGGGTTTCGATGATCCTGTTGGTCGATAACTACGATTCGTTCACGTACAACCTGGTGCAGCGGCTCGGCGAGATCGATCCGTCGCTGGAGTTGGTGGTCCACCGCAACGACCAGATCACGGTCGATGAGATCGAAGCCCGAGCGCCCACGCATGTAATCATCTCTCCCGGCCCGTGCACTCCCGACGAGGCGGGTATTTCCGTGGCGACGGCCAAGCGATTCGCCGGTCGACTGCCGCTTTTGGGCGTTTGTCTGGGCCACCAGTCGATCGCCCAGGCCTTCGGCGCGAAGATCGTCCGCGCCGACCGGCTGATGCACGGCAAGACCGACCGGATCTACCACGACGACCGTGGATTGTATGAGGGCCTGGAAAATCCGCTCGTCGCCACACGATATCACAGCCTCATCGTTCGGCCCGACACGCTCGGCGACGAGTTCGAGGTTTGCGCCTGGTCGGAGTTGCCCGATGGCGGGCGGGAAATCATGGGTATCCGCCACAGACAGTTTCCGGTGTTCGGCATGCAATTCCATCCGGAGAGTTTTCTGACCGATTGCGGCAAGACGATCCTGGAGCGGTTTCTGGCGGTCTCATGAGTTTGCCTGTTTCGCAATGGTGCCGCTCCACGCCGGGGCGAGCCGCGCTCTCTGCGTTATTGTTGTGGGCCGCGCTGCCGCCGCTGGGGCTGTGGCCGTTGGCGTGGATCGCGCCGCTGTGGTGGGTCCTGTTGATTCGGCAAAGGCAGTGGTCCGGCCGACGCCCGTATTGCACGCTTTGGGCCGCCGGGTTCCTCTTCTGGCTGGCGGTGCTCCATTGGCTGCGGCTGCCGCATCCGGCCACGAGTATCGGCTGGGTCGCGCTGTCGTTCTACTTCGCGTTCTACCTGCCGGTGTTCGTGGGTCTTTCGCGCGTGGCCGTGCACCGACTCCGCGTGCCCGTGATCCTGGCCGCGCCGGTCGTCTGGGCGGGACTGGAACTTGCCCGGGCGCACCTGCTGACTGGAATGACGATGGCCAGCCTCGGCCACACACAGTACCGCTGGATCGCCGTGATTCAAATCGCCGACCTGGCCGGGCCTTACGGCGTCGGGTTCGTGGTGATGAGCGTGGCCGCCTGCCTGGCGCGGATGGTCCCCTGCGACCAGAGGCCGCCGGCGATCTGGCCGCTCGTGCCCGCCGCGGCCGTGTTTTGCGCGACGCTGTTCTACGGCTATGTTCGCACTTCCGGTGAGTATGCCGGGCCGGGCGCGCGTATCGCCCTGATCCAGGGTTCCATCGACACCGAAATGAAAACCGATGACGGCATGCGTGCTCGCATTCACGAACACTACCGCACGCTCTCCGAAGAAGCAGCCGGGCGATATGGCAAGCTCGATCTGATCGTCTGGCCCGAGACGATGTTCCGCAACACGCTGATCACCTGCGGGTCGAACGCGCACAAGCCGGACGTGTACAAGGACTGGACCCGGGAGCGATATCAGCGGGAATTGGAAGCGTTCGCCGTCGAGTCGCGCGGAGAGATGGGCCGGCTCGCCCGGCACTTCAAGGCCTCGATGATCCTCGGCGTCGACAACCATCACTTCGACGCCGACGGCGTAAAGGTATTCAACGCGGCCGCGTTCGTTCGCCCCAATGGTCGCCTGGCGGGCATCTACCGTAAGAACCACCTCGTCATGTTCGGCGAGTACGTCCCCTTTGTCCGGTACGTGCCTTGGCTCCAGCGGCTCACGCCGCTGCCGGTCAGCCTCGACGCGGGCGTCGGACCGGCGGCATTTCCGCTCGGCGGGCTGCGGATCGCGCCGAATATCTGCTACGAAAGCGTGCTGTCGCACGTTATCCGCCGACAGGTGGGCACACTGAAGTCCCAAGGCGCCGAGCCCGACGTGCTGGTGAACTTGACCAACGACGGCTGGTTCTGGGGCTCCAGCGAGTTGGATCTGCACCTGATATGTGCGGTGTTTCGGGCGGTGGAGTGCCGCAAGCCGTTTCTGATTGCCGCCAACACCGGGTTCTCAGCGTGGATCGACGGCGACGGCCGGATCCGTCCGGCCTGGACCGACGACAAGGGACGCACGCGCCGGCAGGGACCTCGGCGGGCCGCTGCCGTCCTGCTGGCCGAGGTCCGCACCGACCGCCGCGATAGTTGGTACCTCCGCCACGGCGATTGGCCGGCGAGTGCGTGCCTGGTCGCGTGCATGGTGTTGGGTGTTGTTGGACTGTGGGGCGCCATGAAACGGTTCGACGTGAAACGTCGGAAGTAAGCTTGCCGGTTCGAACGTGCAAAGAGAGAAAAGCGGGAAAAGAAACACGGATGCATCAGGGTTACGTAGGTTTGGATTAGCAGACCGTTGTCCGTGGGAACGTTCCGGCCCGGGGGCTAAAGGGAGTTTCCCCCCGGACGGCGGGGTGTCGGTCGCTTCGCTGATTAACCCGAATTCGCCAGCTTAAGGGCATTCTGGTTGACACGAGAAATTGGGCGAAGTTATACTAAGAAGAGTATGTTCGCCGGTTTTGTTCGCCATCTGCGCGATTGGAAGGAGCGGTCTGCAATGAACCTCGTCGGCAAGATTTTTACGGTACTGATCTTCGTCATGTCCGTGGTCTGTATGGTATCCGCCGTGTTCGTGTACGCCACGCAC
Organism: Pirellulales bacterium; assembly: GCA_030617125.1. Taxonomy (GTDB): domain Bacteria; phylum Planctomycetota; class Planctomycetia; order Pirellulales; family Thermoguttaceae; genus JAUWWA01. Next base: position 2,932 of record JAUWWA010000049.1, read on the forward strand.
AAGAATTGGAAGGACGTGGTGTTACGCACCGCGGAGGAGACCCCGCTAGGCGAAGAAATCGGCCTGAAGTACCAATTGGAGCAGAAAATCGAGCAAAACCAGAAACTCAAAGACCTGAAAGACAAACTCGAAAAGGATCACGACTGGGAACTTAATGCCAAGGACCAGGCCCACGGCAAACTGGAAACCGAATACGGCCTGCTCACAAATGAGCACACGCAACTCATCGAGCAGCATGCCAAGGAAGTCAGCGAGCGGCGTAATGCGGTGGCCGCCATCAGCGCTGCCCATCAAACGCTCGCGAAGTTCCGCGGTGAAGTCGAGACGCTGCGCACCGACAAAGCCGAAGCCCAGACGGACCGCGACGCCCACTTCAAGCAGGTGCTTCAACTGGAGGACACGCTACACCAGGCGGTCAACGAGCGGGAGCGGCTCCGCAAACGCATGGTGGAACTGGCCGAGGACCTCCGCAAGGCGGAGACGGTGCTGAGGCACTTCGGTTACGACAAGGACATGAGTCTGGACCCGTTCCCACCGATAGTCAAAGGAACGGTCGCGGCTGTCACCAGGCCCGACTTAATCGAAATCTCCATCGGCTCCGACGACGGATTGAAGGTGGGGCACAAGCTCGAAGTCCTCCGCGACGCCGGTGGCAGGAGCATCTATGTCGGACGAGTCTACGTCGTGAAAACCACCTTCGACAAGGCGGCCTGCAAGGTCGATCCCAACTTCCGAAAAAGCAACATCCAGATGGGCGATCGTGTCACCTCGAAAATCCAGTAGCAAACCCGGCGGACCGTATCGCAAGCCTCGGGCGGATATCTACACCGTCCTGCTGGCGATTGCGCTGGTTGCACTTATCATCGGTATCATCTGTCTCTGCTTCGAAATGGACATGTACAACTTCGAGTTCAAGGGCGGACCGAGCGTCTCGGCCGACTCACGCCCATCGACGGTCGTAACCAGAGCGTCGACGAGAACGTGTCGATATGCCTGCAAAGCCGCGACCACTGGTTGCGGCTTCACGCGCCGGTGGAGGCCAACCACGACATGCGCGTGATTTGCGCGCATGTTACGACGTAAGACCCCAATCCCCAATCCCCAGCCCCTAGCCCCCAACCCCTAGTCCCTACCCCCGAGCACGGATGCTCCAACGCCTGCTAAGCACTTTTCGTTTCGACCTGGCGGTTGACCTGGGAACGGCCAACACGCTCGTTGGCGTTGTCGGCGAAGGGCTCGTGCTCGATGAGCCGTCGGTGGTGGCCGTCGAGCGGGGGACCGGGCGAATTCTCTCCGGTGGCTGTGCGATCGGGCAGTTGGCCAAGCAAATGCAAGGCCGCACGCCCGAGAGGATCTCCGTCGTACGCCCCTTGTGCGACGGCGTGATCACCGACTTCGAGCTTTGCGAGGCGATGGTCCGCTACTTCCTGCGCAAGGCGCGGCCGCCCGGCTGGCGCCGCAAACCCCGCGTGCTGGTCGCCGCGCCCGGTTGCATCACGCCGGTCGAGCGCCGCGCCGTGTTCAACAGCATCCAGCGGGCCGGCGCCCGGCAGGTTTGGCTCATCGGCGAGGCCACCGCGGCCGCCATCGGCACCGGGTTGCCCATTGCCGAGCCGGTTGCCAGCATGATCGTCGATGTCGGCGGCGGGACCACCGAAGTCGCCGTGCTAAGTCTGGCCGAAACCGTGGCCGACGCCTCCATCCACACCGGGGGCGACGTGATGGACCGGGCCATCGTCGACTACCTCCGCCGCCATTACAGCCTGCGGATCGGCACGGCGGCCGCCGAACGCTTGCGAATCGATATCGGCAGCGCCTTTCCGCTCCCCAAGGAACAGACACAAGAGATCAGCGGCGTCGATACGGTAAGCGGCTTGCCGCGGAAGGCAACCGTCACCAGCGAGGAGGTTCGCCAGGCGCTGGGCGATCCGCTCGAGGCGATTATCGAGGCAGTCAAGAGCACGCTCGACCAGTGCAGCGCGGAACTGGCGGCCGACCTGGTCGACAACGGCGCGGTGCTCTGCGGGGGAGGCTCGTTGCTGCGGGGGATCGACCGGTTCATCAGCGAGCAGACGGGCCTGCCCGCCCGCGTTGTCCACGAGCCGCTCAGTACAGTGGCCAAGGGGATGCTGATTTGCCTGGAGCACTTTGAGAAGTGGAAACCGACGTTGCACTCCAGCGATGAGGACGTGTAGGCGACGCGCGAAGAGAGAGGACAAAAGACAGAAAACAGAGGACAGAACGGTGAAGGGTAAAGGGCGAAGGGAGAGACGTGGCTGGGCGACGCCGGTCGCGACACTGGTGGCCGGCTTGTTGCTGGCGATCGTGCTTGCCATGATGCCTGTGCGCTGGGCCGCGTCGCTGCGCGGCGTTGCAGCGGCGGTGTTGCGGCCCGGACAACAGGCCGCGCTGGTGCTGTGCCGCTGCACGGATCGAGCAGTTGGGTGGACGAAGTCGCACTTCCAATCCGCCGCCCGGCTGGCCGAAGTAGAAGAGGAACTCAAGTGGCTCAAGCAGGCTAATCGGCACCTCGCCGCCGAACTGGCCGCGGTGCGAAGCCAGGCAGCCGCCGCGGCCGGCAGCGACGATCAGCAGCTCCTGTTGGTCGACAGCGTGGAAGCCAACGTCTTGGGACGCCAGGCAAGGGCGTTTCTCGTTCGGCGCCACTTGCTCGACGTCGGCTCCCGCACTGGCATCCAGACCGACGCACTGGCCGTCGATGCCCCCGTGGTGATCGACCGCGGCAATGACACGAAGTTCAAGCCGTTCAACGTGGTTGTAAGCGGTCGGCGGGTGGGGGGGAAGATCGTCGAGGTCGGGCCGGTCACCAGCGTGGTTCAGCCAGTGACCGAGCCGGGCTTTCGCGAGGTAGTGCAAATCGCCGGCGCCGCGCAAGGCATCCTCGAAGGCGCCGGCGAGCCGCTATGCCGCATCCGCCGCGTCGAGGTCACCGAGCCGATCGCGGTCGGCGACGAGGTCACCACGGCCACCGGCTGCGGGGTGCTTCCCACGCCGCTGCTCTTCGGCAAGATTGTGCGGGTCGATCGCCGTGTCGGCGCCGCTTACTGGGACATTTGGATGCAACCGGCCGTCGCGCCCGAGGGGCCGCGGCGCGTTGCCGTGCTGCGCATTGAGTTGAATCCGTTGCGGATGGCGGAAGAAAAGAGATTGGGGATTAAGGATTAGGGATTGGGGAGGAATGTCTAGCCGCCGCTGGTACGGCGGCACAAATGGAACAGTTCCCGGCGTGGACGTCGGGCGTGAACGCATCCTACGAACACCAATGCGATTGCTCATACTAACCCTGATCGTCTACACCGCCGCGGTGACCGAAACGTCATTGGTCGACGTGACGCGGATCGGCCATGTCACGCCCGACTTGCTCGCGTTGACGGCGATCGTATACGTGCTGATGGCCAACCACCCCAGTGCGTTCGTGGTGTCGGGATTGATTGCTTTGGTGGGCGACCTGATCGCGCCGGGCCACCTCGGCGTCGGTATGGGATGGATGCTGCTGCTCGGCTTCGGCCTCACCCGACTGAAAAGGCATGTGCCGCTGGAGCATCTCGCGGCGCAGGTGTTCGCCGTGTTGGCGGCCGTGAGCGTCTGGGCGGCGGCCGTGGGACTAACCGGCCGAGTGCTAGGCGACGTGTCGCTGCCGTGGCTGACGATCGTTGCCCGCTCCGCTGGAGTCGGCCTGTACACGGCCGGTGTCGCCGTGCCGGTGTTAATGATCCTCGGGTGGATTCACGAGCCGCACCTGACCACCGACTACTGACCCCTTGGCCCTGACTCCTGACTCCCATGCTCCACGACTGGCACCAATTTCACGCCTCCGAGCAAGTCACGCCGACGGTGGTCGATTCGCGGCGGCGGCTGCGGATGAGTCTGGCCGGATTCATGTTATTGCTGTTGGTCGTGTTTGGTCGCGTAGTGCAACTCGAAATAACGCAGGGGGCGGCGTTTCGCGAGGCGACGGCCAAACCGCTTCGGCGCGAGAGGAGTCTACCCGGAGTGCGCGGCAGGATCCTTGCCCAAGATGGAACCGTGCTGGCAAGCGACAAGGAAGTCCCAGCACTGGCGGTCCTTTATCGGCTGCTCCAAGAGCCGGCGGACGAGGAATGGTTGTGGCAGAATGTCCGCGCCCGCCTGACGCGCAGCCAGCGCAAGAACCCGGCACGCGTTACTGCCGAGCAGACCAAGGTGCTTGACGAACGCGCCGAACTCGTTCCACGTCTGCAACAACTCTGCGGCATCTCGGCCGACGAGTGGCGACGGCGCGCCCGTCGGATCCAGGCCCGGGTGGAGCGGATCGCCGAAAGTGTGCGACGCCGCCGGCAGGCCGACATCACCGTTGCCGAAGAACTCGACTTCCACGTCATGGCCGAAGACTTGCCGCTGGCGGTCATCGCCGAGCTGCAAGGCGGCCGCGAGCAATACCCGGGCATAGTAATTGTCAGCCGCGCCCGACGCGACTACGCCCACGGGTCGCTGGCCGCCCACGTCCTGGGGCACCTCGGACCGCTCGAAGCAAAAGAACTGAAAGAGCACAACACCTACCATGCCGACGATTTCGTCGGCCGCACCGGGGTGGAACGGCAGTACGAGGCGATCCTGCGCGGGCGGCGCGGCGTCGCCGTCGAGTTGACCGACCGAGGCGGGCACGTGGTCTCGTCGTACCACATGCGGGAGCCGGGCATCGGCCGCGACCTCGTACTGACCATCGACAGCTCACTGCAACGCTTCGCCGAGACGCTGCTCGACGCCGCGCTTGCGAGCCGCGAGGTTCGTACGGGCCAAACCCAGCCGGCCGGTGGAGCGGTCGTGGTGATGGACGTACACACCGGGGCGATCCGCGCGGCTGCCTTGGCGCCGCGGTTCGATCCGAAGGTGTTCGTTGCCGGAGATGCAACCGAACGTGCCGCCGTGCTCAACGACCCGGCCCATCCACTGTTCGACCGCGTGTGCAAAATGGCCATCCCACCCGGTTCGGTCTTCAAAGCCGTCTCGGCCGTGGCCCTGCTGGAGTCCGACGCAGTCGATCCCCAAGAACCGTTCTTCTGCCGGGGCTATCTCGACGAGCCGGATCGACTGCGCTGCGCGATCTATGGTCGTACGGGCGCCGGCCACGGCAACGTGGCACTTGGCGACGCGCTTTGCGTGAGCTGCAACGTCTACTTCTTCCACCATGGCGGCCGGATGGGCGCCGAACCGCTGGTCGATTGGGCAGGAAAGTTCGACTTCGGTCGCCCAACGGGCATAGACCTGCCCGGCGAAGCGGCCGGGAACGTGCCGATGGCCGAAGGCGATGTACGGCAATTGGCCATCGGGCAAGGGTCGCTTACGGCCACGCCGCTGCAAATCGTCCGCATGATGGCTGCGGTGGCCAACGGCGGAAAGCTGGTCACGCCCCACGTGGTCGGCCGGCTCGGATTGCGGCTGGAGGCGAGTTTGTCGGGCTCGACGGCTTCGGTGGGTTCAGTAGGTTCAGTGGGCAATAAATTGCCCACCCCTTGGGAGGACATCGACATTCCGCCGCCGCGGCCGATTCCCGGATTGCACCCGACCACGTTAGCCGCAATTCGCCAGGGGCTGCGACGCGTGGTCAATGATCCCGGCGGAACCGCCCATGGAACCGTGCATTTGGAAAGCGTCGCCGTTGCCGGGAAGACGGGCACGGCGCAGGCGGGGGCTGACCGAGCCGATCACGCCTGGTTCGCCGGTTACGTTCCGGCCGACCATCCCAAGCTGGCGTTGGTTGTAGTGCTGGAGCGCTCCGGCGAGGGCGCCACGGCCGCCGGGCCGGTCGCCAAGCGGCTCGTCATACGGATGCAGCAGTTGGGGATGCTATAAAGCCGCGACGCAAGTTTGCTCGGGGCAAACGACCTACGAGGGATGTTTTCCGCCTTGCGCCGTTGTGGGATCG
>JAUWWA010000177.1 GCA_030617125.1 Pirellulales bacterium
CTGACGCTCGCGTTGCTTCCGATCGACAACCGATTCGTCCGGCATCAGCACGATGGTGCAGGGCAGCAACTCCAGCCGGCCGCCGCCGAGGTTGCGGTACTCCTGCGTGAGGAGCTTGACGCGGCCGGTTTCGAGGATTTTCGGGTTCTTAAGTTCCCAGGCGTCGGCGGGAAAGAGGCCTTTCAGCGCCTCGACCCGCAGATCGAGTTGTCTCTGCGCCGCTTCCTGGTCCAAGACCGAGATTCTTTCGGCTCGGTGTGGATCGGCCTGCGGTTCGATCAACGGCACCGCTACCAGCGCATACGCCCAATAGGCCACCAACACGATTGCAAAGCTGACGGCGATGCGCAGAACCCGTGGCATGGCATGTGGGATTAGGGATTTGGGATTGGGAGATTTCGGGATTTCGGGATTTCGGATTCAGGATTTGGGACCGCCGATCGCCTACCCCTCACTGCCCACAGTCCTCTGCCCTCTACACATACGTCCGAATCACGTCTTCCCAGCGGCGTTGGGCCTTCAGGATCATTTCGATCGTTTCGCGAACGGCGCCGCAGCCGCCGGCTCTTGCGGTCACGTAGCGGGCCGCCTGGCGGACTTCCTCGCACGCGTCGGCCACCGCCACGCCCAAACCCACGGTGCGAACGACGGGCAGGTCGGGCAGATCGTCGCCGAGGTAGCAAGTCCGTTCGCTGTCGATCTTCAACTCGTCGAGGATCTCCCGCAAGGCGGCCAGCTTGTCGTCGGCGCCTTGCCGGACGATCTCGATCCCCAACTCGGCGGCGCGCATCTTCACTACCTGCGAGCTGCGCAGCGTGATCAACCCGAAGCGGTATCCGGCCTTCTGCCACAGTCGCACGCCCATGCCGTCGCGGAAGTGGAACTGCTTCGTCTCGATCCCCCGGTTGTCGATAACGAGCCGGCCGTCGGTCAACACGCCGTCGACGTCGGAGAGGATCAGTTCGATCGGTTGGCAGCGCTGGTCGAGGTTCATAATCTGGTTACGTTTGTTCCCCCTCCTCGGGTTCGTGGAAAACGCGGCACGAAAGCGTTGGAGGCAGGGCCGGCTCGCAGGCAGCCGCTTCCTTCGGCAGCAGGCCCACCACGTCGGTGATGTCGATCAAGCCGACCGGCCAGCCCTTGGCGTCGACCACCGGCAGCTCGCTGATCTTCCGCTCGGCCATTAACTCCACCGCGCCGGTCATCTTCGAGCCCAGGCAAATCGTCAGCGGATCGGCCGTCATCACATCGGCGATTGGGCCGTCCAGTTCGGGCTCGCGGCGGCGTTCGAGCAGCCGGGCGAGATCGCTGTCGGTGAAGATGCCGCTGAGCTTGCCGCGCTCGTCGGTGAGCATCGTCGCCCCGGTCCGACGACCGGGGAGGCTCGCGCCGATGATTACCTCGCGGACTGTCCGGTCGTCGGAGGCGACGCGGCAGTGCTGCAACGGCCGCATGTGGTCTTCCACCTTGGCGAGCTTCCGCCCGAGGCTCCCGGCCGGATGGAACCGCGCGAAGTCCTCGCGGCCGAAACCACGCAGCCGGCTGACCACCAGCGCCAAGGCGTCGCCCAACGCGAGCATCGCGGTGGTGCTGGTGCTCGGGGCCAGGCCCAGGGGACACGCCTCGTCGATCGGCCCCAGTTCGATCGTCACGGCGGCGGCACGGCACAGCGTGCTGTCACTGCCGGCGGTGATCGCAATGATCGGCACGCCGAACTCCACGAGCGAAGGCAGCAGCCGGACGACCTCCTCCGTCTCGCCGCTTTGCGAGAGGATCAGCATGACGTCGTCGCGGCCTACGCGGCCGAGGTCGCCGTGGACGGCTTCGGCCGGGTGAAGGCAATGGCTGGGGGTTCCGGTCGAGGCGAGCGTGGCCATGATCTTCTGCCCGACCAGGCCCGCCTTGCCCATGCCCGAGACGATCACGTTGCCCCGGCACTCGTGGATGAACTCCACGGCGCGGCAGAATTCGCTGTCGAGCCGCCCGGCCAATGCTGCCAGCGAGCGGCTCTCCTGTTGGATGATTTCTCGAGCGGTCCTAAGCTGCTCGAACGGGCTTACGGGGTCCGGCTTTGTGGCGGCTTCCATGCTCATCGACTCGTCATCCTTGACTGGGGCCTAGGTTGCATAAGGTGGGTGGGGAGGCATTGTAGCGAGGAGCCGCAATCGCGGCAACGCGGACTTCCGGGCGGAATCGTAGCAACTACCCCCTAAAAGAACCCCCTGGAGCCCGCAGTCGCCGTGCGGTACACTTCTGTATCAAAACAAGCTCAGAAACCATCAGCCTTCCACTACATCGCACGCAAGAACCGGCCCCCCGCACCGGGCCGAAGGAGAGCAAACCGATCATGATCGTCACGACCGACGCACTGTTCTGCCACGCCTACGGCAAGTATGCCGTCGGGGCATACAACATCAACAACCTGGAGCAGACGGTCGGGCTGCTTCGCGGCAACCTGGGTCAATCGAAATCGAACGACGAGCCGGTCGACAATTCCCGCAGCGCCCCGTTCATCCTCCAGATCTCCCGCGGCGCGCGCGGGTACACCGACAAGCGGTTCCTCGAAGCGATGATCCGCGCCGCCGACACGGTGTTCCCCGAGGCCGTCTTCGCCGTACACCTCGACCATGGCACCGAGGAGGCCTGCTACGACTGCATCGACAGCGGATTCTACAGCTCGGTGATGATCGACGCCTCGCACGAGGAACTCGCCGAGAACATCGCCATCACCCGCCGCGTCGTCGATCGGGCACATGCGGTGGGGATCGTCGTCGAGGCCGAACTGGGCCGGCTCGGCGGCGTCGAGGAGGACGTCGTCGGCACCGTCTGCCTGACCGACCCGGACCAGGCCGTCGAATTCGTCGAGCGCACCGGCTGCGATTCACTGGCGGTGGCGATCGGCACCTCGCACGGGGCGTACAAGTTCACGGGCAAGCAAGGGCTGCACTTCGACGTGCTGGAGAAAATCCAAAAGGTGCTGCCCGAGGGCTTCCCCATGGTCATGCACGGTTCGAGCAGCGTGCCGAAGGAGTGGGTCGACCGGATCAACGCGGCCGGCGGCGCGATGCCCAGCACCAGCGGCGTGCCGGAGGATCAGTACCTTCCGGCGGCCAAGCTGGGCGTGTGCAAGGTGAACATCGACACCGACGGCCGGCTGGTTTGGTGCGCGATCTACCGCGAGTCGTTTCGCGAGAAGCCCGAGGACTTCGACCCCCGCACGCCCGGCAAGGTCTTCATGCCCGCCTATGCCGACTACATCGTGCACAAGAATGGCAAGCTCGGCTCGGCGGGTCAGTTGGAGGCTGCGCGCAAGACGTTGGCGTAATCCGATTGGGCCACTCCAGACGAGCAGGACGCCATAGCCACGGTCGCATGGCTATGCGTGTGTGCTGAGGCATTTAGCATGCCCACGGCAGGCTTGTGCATAGCTTCCGCCTGAGAGCCGCGGCTCTCAGCGATCGCCCGCAGCAAACTGCTGACTCCTCGTCTTGATGCGCTGCAAGGCTTCGTCCGCACTGCTGCAATGGATCAGCTTGTCGTGCTGTTCCTGCAATAGCTCAAGCGCGTGGTGCAGACTGCGGGAATCGTATCCATGATTATATCGCAGCAGGGCGAAAAACTGTCTGAAGGGCTCACGTTTTGACCTGATGAGTCCGAGCTTTCGTTTCACAAATCGTCTCAGGATCCTCCAGTCACGCCTGATAACGGACGGTCTCAGAATGACGATCAAGTCCGCGTCTCGGAAGGCGGGCTGAACCCACTGGCAATAAACCCCTTCCAGAATCCATTTCGGTTGTTCCAGGACTTCCTGCAACCACTTCTCCCGTACTCCGATGGGGTTTCTTGTTCCGTACGAATCTGCGGAGTTGTTCCAGAAGATGTCATCGAGATCGTGGCAAGGACTGTTGAGCCATGTCGAGAGCTGTCGCGCCAAGTAGGTCTTGCCGCTGCCCGGGCCACCGATAATGTGGATCTTCGACATCATCTGTCGGTTCGTGTGTCGTGGAGTGCGGTGCCCGCAGTCGCTCAACGATCGACCTGTCAACACTTTCATCTGCCAGCAGATTTATGCAGTCACTTCAGAAGCCGGGTAAGCAACATCCGCGCGGAGAGCCTCGGCGCCGAACCTCAGCGCCGCCAAAACACCCTCCCTTGTCAATCGTGGATGCGCCTCCAACAACTGCTCAATGGTCTCGCCGGCACCGAGTTTCTCCAGAATGAGTTCCACGGTAATTCTTGTGCCGACCACCACGGGTTTTCCCATCATCGTGGACGGGTCTGAGTGAATCAATTGATTTACCATCCGTCTACCTCACATTGGCCGAATTCGTCCTGCGCAATATGGCGGCCGGCTTCCAAGATCAACTGCACCGCCTCGGCAAGATTCCCGCGGGCCTTCTCCAGAGTCTTACCTTGCGTGTTCGCGTCGGGAAGTTCTTCGACGAACGCCGCATAGCCTTCAGGGAACTTCTGGAAAACTGCTGTCAGCTTCATGACATTCTCTTTACCATTATCAACTATGCCGGGTCCATTGGCTACTTCACCACGGCCGAAGGGATGTTTGGACTTTTTGGATTGACCGTGATGGACTCGCCGGACGGAGAAATCACCAAATCCATGTCTCCCATCGGCACAGCCCCCATCAGCACGGAATCGCCAATGACGAGGGCGCCGGTGAAACACGTCCGGTTTTCAAACCTGATCTGGACCGGCCCTACGTAGGGCACGACGTGTGACTTCTCGTCGGCTGTCGTGACCTCGCGCCGCTCGATCTGTTCGAGTTGGAGTTGCACCGCCACATGCTCGGGAATACAGATCGTCATCGCTCCCGTATCGACCAGCGCTTTGACCGCAATCGGTTTCAGGGCGCCGTTTTTCGGATTTGCAAGCTCAATATCGGCGTAGACTAACCCCATGGCGACCTCCGCACGTCTCAGACTACTATGAGCATACCACGCACCACGTTCTTTCTCAAGCCTGTGGGGTGGCAGGACAACTACTTCAACGGAATCGCCGGGAGTCTCTGGAGTGTCTTGTTGGCCGGGTCCACCATGATTCCGACGGATTCGAGGGCAGTCACGCCCAAAAGCGGCTGGGAGCCCGGCTCTCCGAAGATGACCCTTCCGGCGGTCGTCTCGCCCATGAAC
>JAUWWA010000242.1 GCA_030617125.1 Pirellulales bacterium
GGGATCCGCGCCGGCTGCCGCCCACGACACCGAGGCGCTCGTCAACACCGCCAGGAGCAGCCCGCCCAACGAAATCACTCTCATGTTCATCTCACATCTCCCGGTTAGACCCAAAAATTCCGGAGCCGTTCTCACGCATAACAGCGAATCTCATACAGCCGCGCCTCCTTGGCACCATTGGTGGCGGTGACCTTCAGGCGCAGCGCCGTCGTTTGGACCGGCTTGAACTCATGCCGTCGCAGCCGTTGATGATTACCCTCCACGCGCACAATCTCCCGCCACTGTCCGTCGCCGCCGCGAACCAGCAGCGCGTAATCGCGAACCGTCTCCGGCTGGGGCCCGCGAACCATCCGCGCGGTAAAACTGTCCACGGCGGTCAAGGTCAGTTCGCGCTCGAACCCCGAATCGAACGTCAGTTGCACGTGACGGACTGTCTCCGGCTGCTCCCATTGCAACTGCAGCCAGGCGCCCTCCCGCGTCATCGCACCGCCCCAGCGGTGGGTCCACTCCGACGGCATGTCGCGCACTTCGCCGCCAGTCACATGTTCGGGGCGGGATGGACCAATACTCGCCGACGCAGTCACTTTCGCCCTGAGGGCAAGGTCGGCCGGGTCTTCATTGCGAACACCGCGAATGGATTGGTCATCGCGGAGCAGTTGTTGTTGCAGCTCGCGCAAGTATCGAGGATTATCCCGAATCTGCCGCGGCAGCAGGTTGCGTTGGCTGCACATGGCCGCGCAGGTGCCCACGGCCTGGCCAATGCAGGCACAAGTGGCCATCACCCGGGTTGAGGTAAACGCCACGTGCGTGTTGCTGATATTGCGGCCGGCCATCATCAGGTTGCTAATGCTCTTGGAATACGCTGCGCCGAGTGCGATGTTGTAAGGTGTCTCGATGAAAGTACCTCGGAAGGGGGCAATTGCGGGCGCGTCGAAGCCTTCCGGGGGATGATCGTCAAAGTTCCACCCGCCGATGGCCACGCCGTCGGGGTAGGTCTTCCACCCGCCTTTCAGGTCCTGCTCCGTCTGAATGTGGTCGCCCATGACGCGGCGGGATTCGCGCTTCCCGGGAATCATGCCCACGGTCTGAAGCGCCCAATTGGCCGAGTCCGGCCTCTTCCCGCCGTTCTTGATCCAATCCCAGACGCCCAGCACGATCGAAAGCAGTTCGAAGCGCAAACGTTCGTTATCCTTGATCGTGTCGTAGATGCCGCCCAGTTCGATCCACCAATAGCCGTATTCGTACGCCCCGTTGGGGATGCCGCGGAACTTCAGATCCTGATCGGTAATCTTGCGCGCCCAACCAGGCGGCTTGAACGCAGTGGGCCGATCGTGCTTGCGCGCGGTGAACAGAATGCTGGATCCCTGCGTGCGACGGTCCGGCTGGCGAACCGCCAGTGTTTCGCCAAACTCGTCGGCTGCCTCGCGCCCCCAGCGCGTCTCGGCGCCGGCCTCGAGCGCCAGGCGGCTGTCGCCGGTGCAATCACAGTAGATGTGCGACCTGACACGATACAGGTGTTCGGTCTTGTCACAGCGCACCATGGCATGCTCGATCCGACCGTCCTGGACTTGTGCGGCGTACACCGAGCTGTCCAAGAGCAAGGTCAGGTTGCGCTCGCTGACGCATTTGTCGTACAGCAGCAAATCCCACAACTCATACGCGCGGTGCGAGTTGTGGACGGCGTCTTCGAGTCGCAGCTCTTCGATCAGCCCGCCCTCGCGCCAGCCGGACCGATGACCATGTACGTCGGCGCCCACGATGTGCATGCGGATCTCGCTCGAAGCGTTGCCGCCGAGTCGGGAGCGGTCCTGGACCAGCAGCACGTTGGCGCCGTGCCGGGCGGCGCTGATGGCGGCGCAGACGCCCGCCATGCCACCCCCGCATACCAGCACATCCGTCCGGACGTCCACCAGCGCCATGTTCGGTTCGTGCCATGTCCCGCCGCGCGGTGCGTTGTCGGGCTACAGCGCATCGAGCGATTGCTGGATCTGACTGCGCGACGCCGTCAGACTCGGTACCGGCTCGCGCGCCAACACCTGCTCGCCGTTGACGATCAACCAACAGCCCGACCCCATGATCGAGGCGTTGCTTAGAAATTGCCGGCGATTCAGAGTGTTCATGGATAATTCCGTTGGCGTAGCACGTCGGTTGGTCGGCTGTCGCTACTGTGAGTGCTCAGCGTTCACCGCTGGCATCACCATAAGCCCCACTCGCGAAGGCAAAGGGTGGAGACGCACGGCACGCAAGCGTGCGACGGTGTATGGGGGTAGCAGCGATGGCAGTGGGCGTCACCGCGATTGAAGCTCGAAGTTTACCGTATTCTCGCCCGCCTTGATTTCGGCCTTCAGTTCGGACTGGGCATTATACTGGGTCGGCACGGCTTCCATCACTTGTTCGATAATCTCATTGGGTGATGCGGGCGGCAAGGCAGGGATCTTCCTGCCCGTCTTGCGCGACCAGCGGATCTCTACTCGGTGGGGCCCGATCCCCGGTCCCTCGCCGGCTCGAATCGAGTAACGCCCCCCTTCGATCTTCCCCCACGCCGCGGAGACCTTGGCGTTGTCAGCCGGGATGAAGCTGATCGTGCCGCCGTCGATCGGCTGCCCGTCTAACGTCACATTTCCGCTAACCGACGCTCGGCCGGAACATCCGACCGTTGCGGCCAGCAAGATCACGCATGGCCACCAAGAAAGGTGTTTTTGGCACTTCAGCACTTGGGAAATCCCTCCTCCCTAAACTGTGGCGACTTCCAGGACGGCCTAGTAGTCACCGCTGATTATCTCCCCTCCAGCGATCGTGGCCAGAGCCCGCCAGGTGGCAAGGGCGATCTTCTCGTTGACGAAGCGGCACGACCCGTCGCCCAGCAGCACTTGGACACCGCCCGGGTGCATGCTCCGCGCCCCGCACGTGTCCGTCTCAAGGCCATCACCCCAGACTGCGGGTCGGTTCCGCGCGGGTAGGTTCTCACACCAGAACCAAAGTGGAAAGCAGCGATCGGGCAACTTGCTGTTGGGTCCCAACTCGCTGTAGAGCGCGGCCCCACAGGGCTGATCACTCCAGGCGAGTCCCCGATAGTAATTTTCCCCTCCAGAAAGGCCTTCAGCCATTGCCATGGTATGGCTGCTGCCGTCCGTAATGTCTTTAAAGCGGGTCACCCGATTCCCGTCGAAGAAGGCCGGACGGATCGGAGGCCTCGGAGTCGTCGTCCAACGCAGCGGAACACCAAGGTCGCCAATCTGGAAACCGTTGAAGATGCCAAGGTAGTTCGTGCGTGGCCACCGCTGTCCGGTTACGGGATGGACAACATGAGTGCCTCCATATCCGTCGCTGGGGCAAAGCAATACGGGCTGACCCTGTTCGAAGGCCTCTACGTTGACGCCCCAGTACAACGTGTCGTACATTTGCTCTTGCCAATCGATCATGTCATAGATGGTGCTCTCTTCGACGTAGGGAAGGAGGTGGACCAAGAAATTGACGCGCGTGGGCCCGTACATCCAATCCTTCCAAATTGCGCCCGGCGGGAAGCAAAGCGATTCCTCGTGGTAGCATTGCAGTGCCAACCCCAGTTGCCTCAGGTTGTTGCTGCATCGCACCCGCCGCGCCGCTTCGCGCGCCGCCTGCACCGCCGGTAGCAACAGTGCAATCAGGATGCCGATGATCGCGATGACGACCAGCAGTTCGACAAGAGTAAAGGCGGAAGGCGGACGGCGAAAGGCGGAACGAAGGCCGTTTGGCCGGCGGGCTCGCCCGCCGCGGCTGTCAGCACCGAACACATAGCAATGAGTACTCGTTCGCATGTTCGCACTCCTAATCGCAAAGACGCCAACGTAAACGTAATGACCGGCCACACATCCTGTGGTAACGGCTCCCGGTAGGTCGCTTCCCACCGAGCCCACCGGGAGCCATTATTTGTCTTTCGGGCTCTACACTCAGCCCGACTCTGGCCGGATCAGCCGCGCCGACCGCGGCGTTCTCTGGACTCACGTCAATCTCGGTCGCCCATCGGCGACGTGCAACTACCTCCGCTTCCGCCACGCGTAGCAGGCCAACCCCAACAGCCCTGTCACGAGCATCGCGATCGTCGACGGCTCGGGCACGAGGTTAGACTGGCGAACCGTCTCCAGGTCGCTCAAACCCAGGACCGAGCCATAAATCCGAAAGTCGTCGCACAACATATCGGGGTTGCGGTCCTCGCCTGGAGAGTTGGCCCCCACGAACAAGTTGTTGGTGTTGTCGCCGGGCACGACCCACCCCGTCGTATCGATCGTATCGCCAAGCTGGCTTACCGCCGCCGTTTCGGTACCGATATAGAACTTCAGTTCCTTGGCAGCGTGGTCCCAGGTGGTCCCGATGAACGCCC
>JAUWWA010000185.1 GCA_030617125.1 Pirellulales bacterium
AGGCTGGCGGCAAGCAGCAATCGGTGACGGCGCCGCGGCTGCGACGTTGCCGCGGTTTTCATCAGGTCGTCCAGCCGCTGCGTCAGCGCGCTGCGGGGATCGGCCGGAAGTACCATCGACGTTGATTCCCAGCCGGGCAGGTCATCCGGCCAATCGTCGATGGACTCCTCGCGGTAGACGCGACGCAGCTCGCGGAGCAAATCCCGGGCCGACGGGTACCGGCGGTCGGGGTCCTTGGCCAGCAGCCTGTGGACGATCCGGCACAACGCGGCCGGCAAGTCCGGACGTACGGTCTCCAACGGTGCGGGCTGCTTCTTCAGGTGTTGCACCGCCACGCCCAACGCCGTATCGCCGGAAAACGGCGGCGCACCGGACAGCATATGGTAGCAGGTCACGCCGAACGAGTAGAGATCGCTACGCGGGTCAAGCGGTCTGCCTTCGACCTGTTCCGGGCTCATGTACAGCGGCGTGCCCATGGTGATGCCGACCTGCGTCAGATCGGTCTTCTCGCCTTCGCGAGTCACCCGGGCGAGGCCGAAGTCGGCGACCTTCACTTCGCCGCTTCGCGTGAGCATGATGTTTTCCGGCTTGATATCGCGATGGACGACACCCTGCTCGGCTGCTTTGGCCAGCGCGGCGGCCACTTGGCGGATGATCGACAGCGCACGGGGAAGATCAGGCGGACCGTGACGGCCGATCCACTGGCGGAGGTTCTCGCCCTCGATGTACTCTTGGGCGATGTAGTGCAAGTCGCCGACATGGCCCACCTCGTAGATTTGGACGATGTTGGCGTGCGCCAGGGCCGCCGCGGCCTGGGCTTCTCGCTCGAACCGCTTCAGGTAGGTGTGGTCGTCGGCCAACTCGGGCTTGAGAATCTTGACGGCTACGTGGCGTCGCAGTAGATACTGCTCGGCCAGATAGACTTCAGCCATGGCCCCGCGTCCCAGCCGCCGAAGGAGGCGAAAATCGCCCAGTTGCCGACCGGAGAGGTCGGCCGCGACAGACGTTTTGTTAGGCTGGTCGCTAGAGTTGCTCATGGGCGCAAGAATGTGGTTAGTCGTCAGGGGGCAGAAGTCAGGGGTGGGAGAAAACTCACGACGGGCGTCTAACAACGGACGACTGATAAGCGGGTTGTGGTAAAAAACTTCGAGGTCAACATGGCCAAGGCGGTGCAGTAAAGGTGTCCGCAATATTTGTCGCCCCTGTCTTAGTGGTGGAGCATCCTGTTTCCGGATTCACGCCCTGGGTTTCTTGGGCTGGAATGAGGTCGTCGCGGAGCGCTGCACTCCACGCCTGCCAACCCTGCCTGTCGGCGGGACGTGGTTGGGGGGTTGTTCCTCGGGCGAGACTTCCAGCCATTTTCGATAGGGATCGAACGTTGCCATCACGGGCCTGGAGGAATTCGCGGTCACCACTTGTGCATTATGTCGTACGGTGCACCAATTGACAATGGAGAGTTGCCTCCCACTACGGCGGGGGCGTTGCGCGCTTCATCGGTCGCCGAGTTCCAGCGGCAAGACGGTCTTGTGGTTCTCACGATACCAAACCACCGTTCGGCGTAGCCCCTCCTCCAACGAGATTTGGGGCGACCAGTTCAGCAGCCGGGCGGCCTTGTCGACGTTGGCCCAGGTGGCCAGAACGTCGGCGGGATGGGCCGGGTGATGCTCGATCCTAGGCTTCTTGCCCAGTAGCGCAGCGATTTGCTCAACGACAGCCATGAGTTCCACGGGCCGATCGCCCCCGAGGTTGATCACCTCGTAGCCGAGCGGTTCGAGCGCGGCGAGCGTTCCCCGCGCGATGTCGTCGACGTAGGTAAAATCGCGGTTTTGCGTGCCGTCGCCAAAAACGATGATCGGTTCGTTCTCGGCGATGCGGCGTACGAAGCGAAAGATGCTCATGTCGGGCCGGCCCGCCGGTCCGTACACGGTGAAGTATCGCAGGATCGAAACGTCAAGCCCGTAGAGATAGTGATACGTATAGGCCAACGTTTCGGCCGCCTTCTTCGACGCCGCATAGGGCGACAACGGCCGATTCGTGTCGGTGTCTTCGCGGTACGGCACGGGGTTGTGCGAACCATACAAGCTGGAGGTCGAGGCCAAAAGAAACATGCCGACACCGAAGTCGCGGCACAATTCCAGCAGGTTCAGTGTTCCGTCGCAGTTGACCTGGTAGTAGACTTGTGGGTTTTCGACCGAGGGGCGCACTCCGGCCCGGGCCGCCAGGTTGATCACTGCCGAGTAGGGTTGCGCTTCGAGCTTGCCGAGACCCGGTGTATCGGCGTCGGCCTGAAAGAGTCGTTCCAGCGCCGCCCGGTCGGTGATGTCGATGCGGTGGAAGCGGAAGTCTTCACGAGCGAGCAACCGCTCAAGCCGCCACTGCTTCAATCGCGGATCGTAGGCGTCATTGAGGTTGTCCACGCCGGTGACCAAGTGGCCGGCGTCCAGTAGCAGTTCTGCGACTTTCGAGGCGATGAACCCCGCACAGCCGGTTACCAGGTAACGCTTCGTCATGACGGTGGTTTCCTTCAACCATGCAAACAGTAGCAAATCCCACTTGGGGTGTCTAGAGCGTGTTCGGTCGAATGACGCGGCAGCCGATAGATGACAACTCGGCCTGAAGACGCCGAAATGTGGCATCGTTGCCGTACGTGCCGATGATCGCGCCGCCGGAGCCGGCAAACTTGGCCGTGGCGCCGGCAGCCCGGGCGCGTTCGACCATCTCGACGTGGGCGGCTGGAATGCGGCAGATGGACCGGCGCAGATCAAAGTTCGCGTCGATGAGTTCATCCAAACGCGCCGCGTCGCCCGCCAGAATCGCTTCGCGCGCGTCGATCGTCAGGTCGGCCAGTCGCACCATCGTGTCGAGCACGGGCGGCTCGCCTTGCTCGAACCGCGCGCGGAGGTTGTTGTGGACCACTTCGGTCGGTTCGCTCACTTTGGTGCTGTAGGCAATGTACAACGGCGGCAGCAATAGGGCGTCGAGTGGTTCATACTCGCCGCAAGAAAAACCATGATACTCTCGCATCCGCGCCCAATCGAAATCCATATAGACCAGCCCCTCGTAGACCTGGACGACGCGGTCCTGCAGCCCGGCGGCGATGCCCAATTCCTCGGTCTCCACGCTCAGCACCAGCGACGGTTGGACTTCGCGGGGAATCTCGATCTCGTAGAACTCCATCAGGCATCGCAGCATGGCGACGATGATCGCGCTGGAGCCGGCCAGCCCGACCTGCCGCGGAATGTTGCTCTGGTAGCGGACTGAAAAGTTCTTCGCATGCAGCGTAAGTCCCTGGCGGCGACAGTACTCGACGAGCTTCTTGATCGTGGCCTTCACCAACCGGATCCCACCATAGTAACCGTGCAAACGGACGTCGCGGACCAGTTCGTCGACCGACTCAAATCGGGTTTGATCGTTCTGGCTGAAAACGACCTCGATACGGTCCCATTCGTAAAGGGTTACCTCGGCGTGGAAATTGCGCACTACCAGGGCCAGGGTCTTGCCGAAGTAGCCGTCCGAGGGATTGCCGATCAACCCCGCACGCGCATAAGCTCTTTTTCGGATCAGTTGCATGGGTGCAGACCACTATGGCGCGAGCAGTTCTTTCATGTGTTTTCGCAGTGCTGGTCCGTACTGCGGATCCGCCAAGGCGAACTCCGTAAAAGCGAGAAAATAGCTCTCGAAGTTGCCGATGTCGAACCGCCGTTCGTCGGCCCTCAGACGGATGCCCAGCACATTGCGTCCGTCGCGGATCAACATGCTGACGGCGTCGGTCAACTGGATTTCGTCCCCTTTGCCGGGCGGGGTTCTCTCGAGGCAGTCAAAGATGGCCGGGCTGAAGACATAGCGGGAAGCAACGGCCAGGTTGCTGGGAGCTTCGTTGGCATCGGGCTTCTCAATCAGGTCGGCCAACTCGAACACCTCGTCCGCACCGTCACGCGGCTGCGCAATGCCGTAATGGACGACTTCCCTCGGCGGGACCTCCTCGAATGCGATCACCGCCGCCGCCCGAGATGCCTCGAACTTCTCGATCATCGTTCTGACCACCTTCGACTCGGCGTGCATGCCGATGATCGAATCGCCCAACGCCACCACGAACGGCTGGTCGCCCACCACCGCCCTGGCGCAAAGCACGGCGTGGCCCAGGCCGAGTTGGCGTCGTTGCCGGGTGTAGAAGTACTCGAGGTCCTCGCGTTCGAAGGCCAGCTCGCGCAGGAGTTCTTCCTTGCCCGTCTCGCGCAAGTAGTCGATCAGCTCGACATCGATGTCGAAATGGTTTTCGATGGCCGCTTTGCCGGGCCCGGTGACGAACAGCACCCGGCCGATGCCGCATCGAGCGAGCTCCTCGACGACGTACTGGACCACCGGCTTTCGGCCCATCGGCAGCATTTCCTTGGGCTGGCTCTTGGCCAACGGCAGCAGCCGGGTCCCCCGGCCGGCCACCGGGACGACAGCGAGATCAACAGACATGAGAACCCTTCTTGGTGGAGAGAGTAACCGTTCGCGAGAGCTATGCTAACGCAAACCGGTTAGGGATGCAATGCCGCGGATCGGTGGGAGAAATGTCGGGCGGACCCTTTCCTGGATCGGAACCGACAAGAGCCCGCGCCGGCCGAAGCCGGTGCGGACCCTTGCTCGTCGCCCGCTCGCTTTCCTCAAACCTATTCGCGGCTCCGCCGCCAAGCGTACGCCAGCAGGCCGACCAGGCCAATGACGGCCAGCGCGAACGTCCCGGGCTCGGGCGTGATCACAAACGCCAGATTGATCGACTGCCCGGCGTACGGATGCACAGAAGGATCGTGCATGTCGACCCAACCGGGGATCGATCACTAGCCCTCCAAAGCTTGTGTTGTCGCCATAGACCGCATCGTCCCGGAAGTGCTTTGTGAAACGAGTGTGGGCAGGGACTGGGGGCCAATCACGGTTGCTGGCCGGCGATCACGCGCACGTCTCCAGGAAGCTCTTGGCGGCTCCCCACGGGAACGACTGCCCGCTCTTGGAGCATGCGGAGAAGTATCGCTTGAAAGTCGAGATCCAACTCATC
>JAUWWA010000108.1 GCA_030617125.1 Pirellulales bacterium
AGCTGGTGTCCCGACCCGACCAGTAGGGGTGGTGGTTCAACCACTTATCGGTGTCCAGTTCAGTTCCGTTGAATTCGTCGGTATACTCGGGGATCGGCGCCCACGCAACGTGAGAAGGTGGCGCCGCCGAGGCCAAGGGGGACGCTGTCGACAGGTGGAAGGACACCAAAGCCAAGGAAACGATGCGGCGTGCGGCGGGCGCGTTCATTCCAACTTCTCCTGTTTCCCGGCTCATTCGGGCAACTCCTTATCCTTGGTTTCGGGCGCAATCAACAGCAGAGCCAGGCCGACCAGGAACAACAGCGCCATCACCGACGCGGTCCCTCGCAGGCCGAGCAGTCCCGTGAGTTGAGCGCTGATGACGACCGTCACGGCGGAGAGGAGCCGGCCGACGTTGAAGCAGAAGCTGGCGCCGGTGGCCCTAAGCCGAGTCGGAAACAGTTCGGGGAAGTAGATCGCGTAGCCGGCGTGCATGCCCACGACAAAGAACCCCATGATCGGGGCGAGTACGAGAATCTGGGCGTAGGTAGAAGCACAGAAGTACGTGATCGGCACCATGATCAGGGCGCCGATGTGGTAGATGGCGAAGGCGATGCGGCGGTTGGTAAATATGGTGATGGGGGCGAAGGCCAGTAGTCCGATGAAGCCGCCGGTGATGTTCATGAAGAGATAAACAAAGCTGGCCCGACTGCGCGACACTTCTTCGGCGCGACGTTGGATTTCTTCCGGGGGGGCGGTGTCGCCAAGCTCTTGGGTCACTTCTTCCAGGACGCTGACCCTCACCACGTCCCTGGCGAGTTCCGGCACCCATGCGTAGATGATCCAGTAGGTGCCCAACCCGACCGCAGCCAGTCCCATCCCGATGAGGGCGCGACTGCGCCACTGCGGAGTGCCCAACAGCTCCGACAGACTTCCCGCTTTCCGTTTCGATTCCTGCGGGCCTTTGGTCGTGGCGGTCTGCCATTTCTCGGACTCCTTAATGCTTTTCAGCACCCAAATCACCAACAGGGCCGGCGCCACGCCGATAAGGAACGCCCATCGCCAGTCGTGATCGCCGGTCAGGACCATGCCCAGCCATGAGCCCAAGGTCGCGCCAAGGACGCTGGAGGCGTGAAAGATCCCGCCTGCCATCGTACGCGCTTTTTTGGGGAAGACCTCGGCCACGAGAGAAGCGGCAATGGCCCATTCCCCCGCCACACCCATGGCCACGAAAAACCGTAACACGACAATGTGCCAAGGGTTGGTGGCGAAGAAGTGGAAGCCAGAGAAGATCGAGTAGGTGAGAATGCTCCAAATCATGGTCTGGCGCCGGCCGATCCGGTCGCCGAGAACGCCGAAGAACAGCCCGCCGACCGTGCCTCCCAACAGGAACGAAGCGAAGCCCACGTGCCCGAACCAGGGGACCTTTCTCTGGGCCGCCTCAAGTAGCTCTGGATCGTCGATCTCGCCTATTTCCAGGAGGTCCGTTAAGGCCGGCGTCTTGAACACGGCGAAGATCTGGCCTTCGAACACGTCGAACGTCCAACCCAGACACGCGATCACCAGCACGATCCATTGATAGCGGGTCACGTCATAGTACCAAGGACGAGAGGGTTGCTCATCGGGATTCATTGTGGAAAGTCCTTTCTTTCTTGGAGCGCGGGCACAGGACGTTCGACGTACGTCAGTATGGCCAGCCCCACCGGCCATACTTGCACGGCCGCCCGAAGCACCAGCGTGAAGGCCGCCATGTTGAGGACCGTCAGGGTCGCAAAAGCGACACCCTGCAAAGTTGTATCCATTTCAGCAGGCTTGATTGTTCTCGATCATGTTCCTGATTTCCTGGTCGTACTCCGGAATAGCCCCGCGCTGCGATGCGACGAAGGCGCCCAGCCGGTTGGCGAATTCCGTCGCTTGTTCCAAGGATTCGCCCGAACACAACCCGGCAAGGAAGCCCGCGGCAAAGGCGTCGCCGGCGCCCACGGCATCGGCCACCTTCACCGATACACCGGGAAACTCCGTCACCCCGTTGTGGCTCACCAGCAAGCAACCTTTTGCGCCGCGGGTAACCAACACCGTGGCAATCCCGTAGTCGTCCCGAACTCGCCGGGCAAAATCCTCCTGCGACAGCGACTTCTCAAACAGCATTTCCGAAAGCACACGGGTCTCTTCGTCGTTGAGCTTCAGGATGGTCGTATGCTCGAGGCTCTTCTGAACGATTTCACGCGAGTAATAGTGCAATCGCAGATTAACGTCGTAAAGGACGTGCGCGTCGTTCAGTCGTTCGAGGACATTATAGAGGGACCGCCGAGCAACCGGGCGGCGCTGCTCGATCGTCCCAAAGCAGAAGGCCGCAAATCCCTCCCCGGCGACGGCGTCCGCCAGCGCTTCGTCCACCCGGATACAGTCGTAACTGACGTTGTCCTTAACGTCGTAACTGGGTTGCCCCGTCTCGGACAAAGACACCACGACGGTGGCGGTGGGATGTTCCGAGTCGAATTGCACGTAGTCCTGTTGCACACCCAGCCGTTCCATTTCCGCCAGACTCCGCCGGCCGAAGTCGTCTCGGCCAAGACACGTCAGCATGTAGGACGGGACGCCGCACTTGGCCAGATGCGCCGCCACGTTAAACGGCGCCCCTCCAATATATGGAATGCCCTCAATAATGTCCCAGAGAATTGCCCCGAACGACAGTACTCTGCTCATGGAATCGTGCTCCTCCGGCTTTCGTACACATCCACTATTCCAGGTTTGCGTGACGGGTGAACATCTCTTCCGAGGTGACCTCGTGCTTGCGCATCAGGGCAAGAATCATAGCGTCGCAAATCAGAAAAAGCGACTGCTCGAACAGCGAACCCATGGGTTGCGCCGAATCGACTGTGTCGGCGGCGTCTCCTGCTTTTGGCGAAGGGGCCGGGATGCGAACGAGCACGTCGGCGATGCGGCCGATGGGAGAGTCCGGCACGATGGTCAGCAGCATGACGGAGGCGCCGGCTGCCCGGGCGCGGCCGGCCATGGCCCGAAGACTGTCGGTGCTGCCGGATCCTGAGCCGATCACCAGCAGATCGCGTTGTGCGATCGCCGGCGTGGTCACGTCGCCCACCACGTGGACCGTTTTACCCAGGTGCATCAAACGCATCGCGAAGGCCCGCATGGCCAGTCCGCTGCGCCCCGCTCCGGCGACGAACAGTCGTTGCGCCTTGTCGATCACGTCCACCGCCGCATCCACTTGCGCCGGCAAGACGGCCCGAAGGCACTGATCGATTTCGCGAACGATCAACGGGATAATTTCCTGTGGTGATTGCATGCGTAAGCCTGTCGGATACGGTTTTTGATGTCAGCGGCGAGCCGACCGGGGGTGGGATGGTTCGCAAGGGAACTTCCGAAAACCAGGATGTCCGCGCCGGCGCCTACCGCTTGATCGACGTTCTCCAATGTCAGTCCCCCGGCCACGGCAAGACGGCAGGTTACCGCCTTGCGCACGCTATGCAGCGTCGCCATCGGGTCCGTGCCGCTGCCTTGCACGTCGTGCGCCGTATGGACGCAGACGATTTGAACCCCCAGGATTTGAAGTTCCCGTGCTCTGCCGGCGGCATCCGGCACGTTGATCAGGTCGGCCATGATTTGTCGTCCATGCTTATCGGCGGCTTCCAACGCTCCGCCGATCGTCTTGTCATCGGCCAAGGCAAGCACGGTGACGATGTCGGCGCCGCGTCGGAAAGCGCTTTCGGCCTCCAAACGCCCGGCGTCCATGATCTTCAGGTCGGCCAGATATTGCTTGTCGGGGAATGCGCGCTTGAGAACCTCCAGAGCATGCAACCCTTCCTCGATGATCAACGGAGTGCCGACTTCGGCGATGTCGTAATGAGGATGCACCGCCTCGACAAGCTTCACGGCGGTGTGCAAATCGGTCGCATCGACCGCCAACTGCAATCGTGGAAGCTTT
Source organism: Pirellulales bacterium (assembly GCA_030617125.1). GTDB lineage: Bacteria > Planctomycetota > Planctomycetia > Pirellulales > Thermoguttaceae > JAUWWA01. The sequence goes on from JAUWWA010000108.1 coordinate 3,926, forward strand.
TCGTTACTCATCGCAGCGTGTCGCAATAACGGTTACTCGATCCCCAGGCGTTTTTGGATCTGCTCCAGCGGCACGCCCTTGGTCTCCGGCATGATCAACAACACCCACAGCAACTGGAGGACCATCATTGCGCCGTAAAAAGCGAAGATGTGCCCGCCTGATCGGGCGGCGATCATCGGGAAGGTCCAGGAAATCAACGCCGCCATAACCCAGTGTGTGAAACAGCCAAGCGCCTGACCGCGTGCACGGACGCGATTGGGAAAGATCTCGCTGATGAACACCAAGATCACTGCGCCCTGGCCGAAGGCGTGCGACGCGATAAACACCAGCAGGCTGATCAATACAATCGCGCTGCCGAGGTGCGCAGCGGCGGACGCACCTGCGAGGGCTGATTCGGCGGCGGCAACGGCCGTCGCGTCCACGACAGCGGCGACCTTGGTCTCAGCAAGGGCTTTCGCAGCACGCATCGCGGCCTGGAACTTCTCCTGGTACAAGTAGAACGCGCAAGCGGTCGAGCCCAGGCTGAGGATGTAGCCGATCGAGCCGACCAGCATCAACTTCCGCCGACCGAAGTGGTCGATGATCAGCAACGCCGCCATGGTGAACACCAGGTTGGTGAAGCCGACAGCCACGGCGCTCAGCAGCGCCGTGTCCTTCCCCGCGCCTGCCATTTCGAAAATAAAGGGCGTGTAGTATATCAGCGCGTTGATGCCCGAGAGCTGATTGAACGCGGCGATGGCCACCGCCAGCAGGATCGGCTGAAGGTAGACCCTGCGGAACAGCGGCTCCCTCAAGCTGTGGTGCGCCGGATCGAGCGAGGCCCGGATCTCCTCAATCTCGGCCTGGACATCGCCGGTATCGGTGCCGAGCCTTCCAAGCACCACACGCGCTTCATCGACACGGTCCTGCAACACCAGCCAGCGGGGGCTCCGGGGGATCAAGAACAGCAGGAGGAAGAACGCCGCCGCCGGGAACGCCTCCACGCCGAACATCCACCGCCACTCGGCCTCACCGGACAGGAACTGAGCAATCAAGTAATTGGAGAAGTACGCCAGCAGGATACCGAAAACAATGTTGAACTGGGTGATGGCCACCAAACGTCCGCGATACCTCGCCGGCGAAATCTCGGCAATATACATCGGCGAGACCACCGACGCCCCGCCCACGCCAAGACCGCCAAGGAAGCGAAAGAACAAGAACGAGCCCCAGTTCCAGGCCAAGGCACTGCCCACCGCGGAGACGGTATAGAGCACGCCGATGCCGATCAGCGCGGTGCGCCGCCCCAACGTGTCTGCCGGCCGACCGGCCACGATTGCGCCGACGATCGTGCCGATCAGTGCGCTGGCCACGGTAAACCCGTACCAGAAAGAGCCGGACAGACCGAGCCAGTCGTCCGCCGGCGCCAAGCGAAAGGCCTCCTCCAGCCCCGTTTTCGTTCCCGAGATCACCGCGGTGTCGAAGCCGAACAGCAGCCCGCCCAGGGCCGCGATAATCGTGGCGCTGATCAAGGTCAGTCTCATGCCCATTCTCCTGTAGCTGCCGCACCACCCGACACAGGTGAGTATCCTGAATCTAGAATTCCGTGGGACTTACGTCAAGCTCCCCCAATCGCAACCTCGTCGCAAACACTCTCTGATTTGCGAGTAATGTACGTGGCGCGTAACCGTTCACGGTTTTTTCAGGGCTCTCGGGACCTTCCCGAGAAAGATTACCATGCACTCATTGTGTTGTGGAGATTGTGAGCGGCCGCCGACCGAACGATCGTTCCTCCCGGTGATCCGGCTATTCGAACAACCAATCCACGCCGCCGCCTTTCGCCGGGCCGTCGGCGGCGAACACCTCGCGGGGCTCGAGCTTCTCCAATCCCTTCGTGAATCCCAACACGAAGTAGCTGCCTCGGCCGAAGTCGATCGAGCCTTTGCCGGCGGGGAACAGGTGTGCGCGGACGGTCGCGCTCGGGAACTGATCGATAATCGCCGCCCGCAAGAGCACCGGCTCCCATTCCCACTTCGGCGGCTTGGCGTGGGCCGGACCGTCGGGCAAGAAGCCGACGAGGATCTGAGCGTCCTCGGGCACCTCAAACTCAATCGCCACGCCCTCCCCCTTCGCCTTGGTGTGGGAAAAGCGGATACCCTTCATCCCCTTCAATTCCGGGGCGATCTGTCGGATCGCGTAGCTGCGATCGGTGAAGACTTTCGCCCCCGGCGCCACGTCGTAAACTTCCGCCCCCTCGGTGAGCACCTTGGGCGCCACCACCGGCAGCGGCGCAGCCGGCTGGAGCTTCTTCGCTTCAGCTACCGCCGCCTTTGTGGCCCGGGCCTGCAACCTCGCCAGGCGCCGCTTGAAGTTGGCCAACTCTTTTTCATACTCCGGCAGGGTATCGCGAAAATGCTTGTACGGTTTGGCCTTGCTCCAAACGAAGGGGATTCGCCGTGACGGGGTATGCAGGCAGCACGCCTCGCGATAGGTCTTCTCCGCCAGGCCGGCCAGCTCCCGGTAGTGAGCCACGCTCTGTTCCAGAAGCGGCAGCGCCTTCTCCAGGTCGGCCAGTTCATCGCTGTGCCCGTAGCGGAGCACGAGTGCCGCCGCGCGGACTTTCGAGGCA
>JAUWWA010000132.1 GCA_030617125.1 Pirellulales bacterium
AAAGAAAAACATACTGGATCCTGTCTTTCTGCTTCCCTTTTCCTGCTTTCCCTTTTTTCCTACTTGCATATGGTCCATTTCCTCAGAAGTTGATCCTCCGCATGACGAACCGCGGCAGTTTACGGATCACGCACATCACGAGTCGCCACATAGGCGGGACGTAGATTTGCGGCGTGCCGCGGTCGATCGCCCGAAGCACACGCCGCGCGACGTCGTCCGGCTGGCCGGCAAAGGGCGGCGGCTTCAGGCCGGCCGTCATGCCAGTCTTCACAAACCCCGGCTTCACGCAGACCGTTTTGAGGCCCGCCGCGCGGAACTTGTGGTCGAGCCCTTCGAGGTAGTGCGACAGACCCGCCTTCGAGGATCCGTACAGGATCACCGGCTTGCGGCCGCGATCGCCCGCCACGCTGCTGAACACGCACAACGTGCCGCCGCCGCGACGCAGCAAACGCCGGCGGACCTCCTCGCAAAACAGGACCGTGTTGGTGTAATTGGCCACCAGCAGCCGGGCGGCCAAATCGCTGTCGGCCTCGAGTTGTTCCTGCGTGCCGAACAGTGCCGCCGTGACGACGACCGTTTCCAAGCCGTCGAGTTCCTTCTCCGCCGCGTCGAGCGCCGGGCCGAAGGTCTCCGGCTTCAACAGGTCGCAGACGGCCGTTTTTACCGGCCTGGCCGCTCCGCGGATCTCCAAATCCCGGGCGGAGCATTCCAATTCATCGGGCACGTGCTCCAACAAGAAGAGCCAGTCGCCGCGCTCGGCCATCCGCCGTGCCAATGCCCGACCCATCCCGCGCGTCGCCCCCAATACTGTGACTTTCATACCGAGTCTCCCAGCAAACGCACCGACTGGGCGGAACGCAGTCTGCCTTGCGGGTCCCACTTCCTCCGCACGGCGTTGAACGTTTCCAGGCGCGGCTCCATCGCGCGAAAGTGCTCCGCGCGGGTGAAGGTGTCCTTGGTCAGATAAATGCGCCCGCCCTCGGCGATGACCAACTCGTTGAGCCGATCGACGAACGGTTGTGTTTTCCTTGGGTGGATGGGGAAATCCATGGCGATGGAGATGCCTGGCCGGGGGAACGAGAGCATGCCGTCGCCCTCCGCGCCGCAGTCCTTGATCACGCACAGAAACGCCATTCCGCCGCCCGAGATGAACAACTCCAGAAACCGTCTCGCCGGGCCGTTGTCGGCCGCATGCGGCAGTACGCACTGGTACTGGGTGAACCCACGGCTGCCGTAGATCAGATTCCAGTCGTCGAGCATATCCAACGGGTAGAAGAACGAAGCGGGGTGTTCGATCCCGCGCCGGACGCGCCGAACGTGTTTCCAATAGTAAAGCAGGTTGAATGCCTTCATGTTCGGCCGGCACAAGGCGAGGTTGGGGAACGGTACGGGCACGCGGAAGCGGCGTTTCGCCGGTGGCGGTTTCCGGGGTGCTTCGTCGGCCTCGGCCCAGCGGCCCTTCATTAAGATGCCGCGGCCGAGGTTCTCGCCGCGAGCGAGGCAATCGAGCCAGCCGACGGTCATGGGCCACTCGGCGGCGGCTTCTTTCAAAGCGGCTACCATGGCGTCGAGGTTGGCGATTCGTTCGCTTTCGCCGAAGATCCACGGCGAGGGGATCTTGCGCATGGTGAACTCGACTTCGAGGATGTGACCCGTCAGGCCCATCCCCCCGATCGTCGCGCGGAACAACTCCTGCTCGTGCTCGTCAGAACATTCGACGATCCGGCCATCGGCCACGCGGAGCTTCAGTCTTCGCACGTACCGGCCGAAACAGCCGTCGACGTGGTGGTTCTTGCCGTGGACGTCGGAAGCGACCATGCCGCCAAGCGTGACGAACTGCGTACCCGGCGAAACCGGCGTGAAGTAGCCCTTGCGCAGCAGGGCACGGTTCAGTGCCGACAGCGAGAGCCCCGCCTCGGCCCGCAACACGGCGCAGTCCGGGTCGAAGGCCAAAATCCGGTCTGCCAAGGTGGTGTCGACGATGACGTCGTTTTTGTCGGCCGGCAGCGATGAGTCGCCGTAGGAGCGGCCCAATCCGCGGCTTAGTGCCGCGGGGGCAGTAGCCGCCGGAAGGTCCTCCGACTTGACGGCAAGGCCATCGACCACGGGGAATCGGCCCCAGCCGGCTAGTTTCGTCGCGTACGGCTGCGGCGGCATTGGAATGTCCCTCGAAGGGCTCGGGCAGGTAGCGGCATTACCCAGATGACCATTTAGCAACTAATCGATTCTACCGCAAGATCGAAGCCAGGCCTCCAAACGGGTCCGAAACCGAAGAAAGGGGACATGCTATTCTTTTGGCTGTCAAGCCCCCGTAAATCCCGTGAAAAATGGGGGGAAAAGTGGCATGTTCCCTTTTTTGCGCGGTTTGACCAAGCCGCAAACGTGTCCTAGAGTTGACTATTGCCCTAGTAGGGGGCTAGTGGTCAAGAAAGGATTTGCGCCAGCAGGATAGGCCGGCCACCCACCCAGGCGTTCCCCTGCCATGTTTGCCGATGTCTTGGAACAACCGCAGCCCGAGGCCGTCGAGGTCGACGAGCGCCCGACCATCCTGATTATCGACGACGACGCCGTCCTGGCTGACGTGCTTTCGCGCCGGCTTCGGCAGCAGCGGTTTGAGGCGATCACAGCTACCTCAGGCAGATCGGGGCTTTCGACGGCCCGATCCCAACGCCCGGCCTTGATCGTGTTGGATTTGAGGTTGCCGGATGCCGACGGGCTGAGCATCTGCGAGGAATTGGCCGATTCGCCGGAAACATGTACCGTCCCGGTGATCATTCTCAGTGGCTTGGAGCAGCCCGACATTCTCCGTCGTTGCCGGGCGGCGGGATGCCACTACTTTGTCCGAAAGCCCTACGACCCGAACGCGCTGCTGATCCTTATCCGACAGGCCATCCGCGAAACCGGCGACTGGGACGAGTCAGACGAGTAAGGGCGTTGAAAGGAATGGACTCGCCCATCGTAGGACCACGGCTATTCTTCCGACGTTCTAACCCCCCGCAGCGCCCCTCTTGCGTTCCCGCAAGCACTTCTGCTATAGTGATTAGCCAGGGCCGTGGATTATCGCAGAATATTGGGAGCATTGTGTGGGAACCAAGAGAACGGGCAAGGGTCGGCGTAAGATCGGCCGCAAGAAACGCCGCAATCGGGCCAAGATTCGCCATCGCAAGGGCTAATCGTCCTCTCGTTTCCGCTGCGCGAATCTAATGGCTCGGGCACCACTTGCGCGATTCGGGCATGAGAGGACGGGGGCGAGGCTCTCTTTCACTTACGAACACTTGCTCGCTGCGGAGGTTCCCAATTGCAATCTCGCGTCGTCCTCTTTTTCCTCCGGGCGCGACCAAGGGTCACGGCTTTTTGGAGGTTGGCAACGGTTCTCCGACCTTCGCCGGTTGTACCGATCGGATAGCGTCAGTCGGACATACTCATAGCTAGATTTGACTTGGGCGGTGTCCGCCATTGGGCCGACATCCTCTCGCTACAACTACCCGCGGGGCTCAACTACCACGACGTACTTGTGCAAGCCCACGCCCAATTATCCGGCACGGCGGCCGAGGTGGCGGAAGATCTCCTCATCGGCGCGCACCACCCGGCGCCAACAGCGGCCAAAGAGGAGGTGCTGGCGAAGCTTGCGGAACTGGCTCAGGCGATCGACACGCTCCGAGCGATGTTTCTACGGTTCGCGGGCATCGGGCGGCAGCGTGGTGAAGAGCATCGAGACTTGCTAGGATGCGCGTTGTCGGTGAGTCGAATTGACGCGATACGGCGACTGTGACTAACAACTCGGTTCCAGGGGCTTGCCTGGTCTCGCGCCGGAAGTATCATAATAGACTAGATCATGCGCCGCCGTCGATATGCCGGGCACACAGGAGAGAATTGGATGTCCTTGGTCGATTGGGTAAGTGGAAGGGTGTTTAACCTCGTCCATCGCCACAATCTCGTGTACAACACCTGTTGGGAAGACCCGCGGTTGGATCGCGTTGCGCTGAACCTCAGGCCCGACGACATCGTACTGGTGATCACCTCCGCCGGTTGCAACGCCGTGGACTACGCGCTGACCGAACCGAGGCGCATCCATGCCGTTGATATGAACCCGCGTCAGAACGCGCTGTTGGAGTTGAAGCTTGCGGGGATCCGGAATCTCGATTTCGATACCTTCTTCACGATGTTTGGCAAAGGCCGACTCGTGGGAATTCACCGGTTTTACGAGGAGAAGTTGCGAGGATCGCTCACCGAGTGGTCGCAGAAGTATTGGGACCGGAAGATCAAGTTTTTCGACAATCGCCGGCGAACATTCTACTTCCGCGGCACCTCCGGCGCGTTCGCTCGGATGCTGAACGTCTACGTCGACAAGGTCGTTCGCGTGCGGCCGTGGGTCAATGCGATTCTGGAGGCGGAGACCGTCGAGGACCAACGCCGGATTTACGAGGAGCACCTGCGCGACCGCTTCTGGACGCGATCCGTGCGCTTTGCCATGAATCGCGACACGACGCTTTCGATGGTCGGCGTACCTCGGGCGCAGCGCAGCCAGGTCGAAAAGCACTACGACGGACGGATTTCCCGGTTCGTCCAGGATTGCGTCGAGGCCGTGCTCACCGAGCTGCCGATTGCGGACAACTACTTCTGGCGCGTCTACATGACGGGCAACTATACGCGCGAGTGTTGTCCCGAGTATCTCAAGCAAGACAATTTCGATAGGCTCAAGGCCGGTTTGGCCGATCGCATCTCCGTGCACACCGATTCCGTACAAGGATTCCTCGAGAAAAACAACGTGCCGATCTCGCGCTTCGTGCTGCTGGATCATATGGACTGGCTCTCCGACAAATACTTTCCGCTGCTGGAAGCCGAGTGGCAGGCGATCGTGAATCGGGCCACGGCGGACGCCCGCGTCATCTGGCGCAGCGGCGGACTGCAAACCGACTACCTCGATCGGGTTCGCGTGGAAGTCGACGGCCACCTGCGGCGTCTTAACGAACTGTTGACCTACGACCGCGAGTTGGCCGACTCGCTTCACAAGAAGTGCCGCGTACACACCTACGGCAGTTTCTATATCGCCGACTTGGCGGCATAGACGATGAGAGTGCTCTCCGACCTGAAAATCTTGTACCACCTCGCCTTCAAGCCGATCCGCGGCAAGAATCACGCCGCGCGGATGGAAAGTTTCTACACCGGGCAGGCCAGCGGCTACGACGACTTCCGCCGACGTTTGCTACACGGGCGCGAAAAGCTGTGGGCAAGCATCGACGTGCCCGACGAGGGCGTATGGGTCGATCTGGGCGGCGGCACCGGCGCCAACCTCGAACTGTTCGGCCCGGTAATACGCAAGCTCCGCAAGGTCTACGTGGTCGATCTCGCCACATCCTTGCTGAAGGTTGCCGAGAAACGCATCGAGCGGCACGGCTGGGAGAACGCCCGGGCGGTCGACGCCGACGCCACCACTTTTCGCCCCGACGAAGGAAGCGCCGACGTCGTCACCTTTTCGTATTCACTGACAATGATTCCCGACTGGTTCGCCGCGGTCGAGAACGCCTTGGCGATGCTCCGTCCGGGCGGGTTGATCGGCGTGGTCGATTTTTACGTCTCGCGGAAGTACCCGACGGAAGGGCTGCGGCGTCACGGATGGTTCACCCGCTCGTTCTGGCCCGTCTGGTTCGCCGGCGACAACGTGTTTCCCTCGGCGGACCACGTTCCGTTCCTGCGTCACCACTTCGAGCCGGTGCACTTCAGCGAGAACCGCGCGAAGGTGCCGTATGTCCCGCTGCTGCGGATGCCGTACTATACGTTTGTCGGCCGTAAAACATAAAACCGCGACCGTTGGTCGCACCAAAACACTACTGCGATCAATGGTTCCGGCTTGCATCGCGGGAGCGCGCGTCTTACAATATGGTCTTGCCGCCCGAACCAAAGCGGTCAAAGGAATAAAGAAGGC
>JAUWWA010000308.1 GCA_030617125.1 Pirellulales bacterium
CTGAGACCGGCCAGGAGCATGATCTTGCCTTCGTCCTGGCGGCTGGCCAGCATCACCGCCACGGGAGCCGCCTTGCGGCGCAACTGATCGATCATCTGCCGCATCACTGGGGGGCTGGACTGGGGAACCTCGGAAATCACCACCTTCGTGCCGGCCACTTCCGTTGCCTCGGAGAGCAGCGCGTCGATTGTCACGCCTGCACCCTTCGTGCCGGAGGCCAGTTGTTTCTTTAACTGGCGGACTTCTTTCAGGAGCGCCGCGACGCGGCCCGGGACTTCTTCCGGCGGAGCCTTCAATGCGGCAGCCGCAGCGGCCAGAGCGTCTTCCTTGCGGCGGCCGTACGCCAGCGCGGCCGGGCCGGTCAGGGCGGTGATTCGCCGCGTGCCGGCCGCCACGCTCTCTTCGCCGATGATCCGAAACAATCCCACTTGGCCCGTGCTTTCCAGGTGGGTACCGCCGCAGAGTTCTTTGCTGAAGCGGCCGATCGAGACCACGCGAACGACGTCGGGGTATTTCTCCCCAAAGAGCATGACGGCCCCCGCCTCGCGGGCCTCGGCCAGCGGCATGTTCTCCCAGCCGATCGGCTCGCCACCGGTGATCTTGGCATTTACTTCGTCTTCGATGCGGAGCAACTCATCGGGCTCAGCGGCCGAGGGATGCGTGAAGTCGAATCGTAGCAGGTCCTCGTCTACTTTGGAGCCTTGCTGCTCGGCGTGCTGGCCCAGGTGCTTTCGCAGGGCGAAGTGCATCAGGTGGGTGGCGGAGTGGGCGCGGCGGATGCCTTGGCGGCGTGCGGGATCAACTTGGGCGGAGACGGTCATGCCCAGTTCGATTTGGCCCTCGCGCAGGTGCCCCCGGTGCAGCGTGAACGCGCCGTCAACCTGGGTGTCGATCACTTCGAAGTGGAAACCTTCGCCGACGAGTTCGCCGGTGTCGCCGAGCTGCCCGCCCATCTCGCCGTAGAAGGACGTTTTGTCGAGCACGACGACGATGGGGTGTTGGTGGTCGACCCTGTCGGCCTTGTCGCAGAGGTGCTCGGCGGCGATGATGCCAAGCACCTTGGCGTCGTCGACTTCGAGGGTTTCGTAGCCGACGAACTTGCTGCCGTGCATGGCCTTCTTGAGTGCTTCGAGCGGATCGTGCTTGAAGACAATTTTCTCGCCGGCGCCGGAGAGTTCGCCGTGCCGCTGCATTTCGCGCTGGTAGCCGTTCCAGTCGAAGGTGAAGTTGTGTTCGGCGGCCATGGTTTCGAACAGTTCGGGCGGGAAGCCGTGGGTGGTATACATTTCGGCGGCTTCCGCGCCGGAGACCATGCCGCGGCGGTCGCGCTTCATTTCGTCGAAGATGCGGCCGATCCGGTCCAACCCGGCGTCAATGGTCGAGACGAAGTTGTGCTCTTCCTTTTCGATGACTCCGGCCACGCGGGCAACCGTTTCGGCCAGTTCGGGATACGGGCTGCTCATCAACTCGGCGACCTTGCCGACGAGCTTGTGCAGAAACGGCTCACGGACGCCGATCTGGTGGCCGTCGAGCACGGCGCGTCGCAGCAACCGCTTGACGACGTACTTCTCCTTGTTCGGCCCGGGATAGACGTTCTCGTGGATGCAGAAGGTGCAGGCGCGCACGTGGTCGGCGATGCGGCGCAGCCGGCGGCCGTTTTCGCTCTGCGGATCGTAGGCGATGCCGCAGGCCTCGGCGGCGGCCTCGACCAGCGGGCGGAGGATGTCGATGTGGAAGTTCGTCTCGACGCCTTGCAGAACGGCCGCGGTGCGTTCCAGGCCCATGCCGGTATCGATGTTCTTGCTCGGCAGCGGTCGGAGGTTGTCCGGCGGATCGCCGACGCGGTTGAATTGCGTGAAGACGAGGTTCCAGATTTCGACCTCGCCGAAGTCGCTGTGGCAGTAGATTTCGCTACAGGGCCCGCAAACGCCGTCGGGGCCCTTGCTCGGCGCGTTGGCGGGCCAGAAGTTTTCGGCCTCGCCGATCCGCGCGAGGCGCTCCGGCGGCAGTTTGACGTCATTCAGCCAGATTTCGGCCGCTTCGTCGTCGTCGAGGTAGATGGTGGCCGAGAGCCGCTCTGGGGCGATGCCGAGCCACTGCTTGTCGGTCAGGAACTCCCAAGCCCAGTTGATCGCGTCGCGTTTGGAATAGTCGCCGAAGCTGAAATTGCCCAGCATCTCGAAGAACGTGTGGTGATAGGCCGTCCGGCCGACATTGTCGATGTCGCCGGTCCGCAGGCACTTCTGGCAGGTGGTCGCACGGGTGAACTCCAGTTTGCACCGCCCGAGGAAGTGGTCTTTGAACTGGTTCATTCCGGCAGGGGTGAAGAGCACCGACGGGTCCCAGCGTGGCACCAGCACGTCGCTGGGTCGGCGAACGCAGCCTTTTGTCTCGAAGAAGGCCAGGTACTTCTCGCGGAGTTCGTCGGTTTTCATGGTTCTCGCCGCAAGGCCCGTGGAAGCTTGTCAAATCCGGATTCATTATGATATCGGCGTGGCGGCCCGCTGGGAACCCGAGCAGGTCGGACACATTGGTCTCGCGGCCAGTGGTCGCGGCCTTGCAGTTCCTGTCCCGTGACCACTGGTCGTGGCTTTACAATGGGGCTGTAATAACCCGAGGGAGTTGTATCCTGTCCCCTCGAATGCATCGGCCAAGGGCGTTGCGAGTTCGATTATTGCCACTTTGATCGCTAAGTCCTGCCGGGTAACGGCTTTACGGCCGGATTGTCCGCTGGTATCATTGGTCGATTTGTGGTAGCATGAAGTTATGGTCAAACCAAAGGTTGACGCATTTCTTGACTTGGTGCGGCGTAGCGGATTGGTCGAGAAGGACCGGCTCAATGGAGTCCTGCTCGAGTTAGAGCGGCAAACCGCCGGCAAACCCATTACCGACACCGCTTTCGTCGCCGACAAGCTCGTCGATGCCGGCCTGCTCACCCGGTGGCAGTGTGAGAAGCTCCTCGATGGCCGTCACAAGGGCTTCTTCCTCGGGAGGTATAAGCTGCTGGGCCACCTCGGCACGGGCGGGATGAGCAGCGTGTATCTGGCCGAGCATACGCTGATGCAGCGACGCGTGGCGATCAAGGTGTTGCCGAAGCACCGCGTCGAAGACTCGTCCTATTTGGCCCGGTTTTATCGCGAGGCCCAGGCCGCCGCGGCATTGGATCACCGCAACATCGTTCGGGCGTACGACGTCGACAACGACGGCGCCATCCATTATCTCGTAATGGAGTATGTCGAGGGCCGTGACTTGCAGCAGATTATCAATGACGAAGGCCAGATGGACTTCGCCGAGGCGGCCGATTACATCCGCCAAGCCGCCGACGGACTTGCCCACGCTCACGAGGCCGGGCTCATTCACCGCGATGTCAAGCCGGCCAACTTGTTGGTGGATCTGAAGAACACGGTCAAGGTGCTCGACCTGGGGTTGGCCCGATTCACCGCCGAGGAAGACCGCGCTTCGCTGACGGTCACCTACGACGAGAACGTGCTGGGCACGGCCGACTACCTCGCACCGGAGCAGGCCCTCGACAGTCACGGGGTGGACGCCCGGGCCGATATCTACAGCCTCGGCTGTGCGTTCTACTTCCTGTTGACCGGGCATCCGCCGTTTGCTGAAGGGACCCTGCCACAGCGGCTAATGATGCACCAGAAGAAGCTGCCATCGAGCATCCAGAAAGAGCGCGAAGGCGCGCCGGAAGACCTGGTCGAGATCTGCATGAAAATGATGGCC
>JAUWWA010000239.1 GCA_030617125.1 Pirellulales bacterium
CAGCCGGTCGAACCCGCCACCTGAAGAGCCGATTTCGCTCTCCAGATGCGGCGGCGGGGCATGGCCCGTCTCGGCCATCCGCCACGTGCTTGCCAGCAAGTCCGGCGTCCAGCGGCAGTCGCCGATGGTCTCAAATGCCGGGTTCTCGCTCAGCGAAAGCGCCTTTTGCGGGCACTCGTCAATGCAATAGGCGTCCGTGTCGGCGCAGTCGGGCCCGATGCAGCGATAGTCGAACGGGCGCACCATGAGCCGATAGCCCCGCGGATGCGTGTGAACGCCGTAGCGGCACACCTCCACGCAACGACCGCAGCCAATACACTTCGACGAGCGATGGATGCTGAACTTACCGATCTCGTTGCGGTAGCGCGGCGGCGCCGGACGCACCTCGCGCGACGCCTCCGCGTAGTCCGGTTGCGCCAGGAACTCTTCGGCCGATTGGGGCTCGGTTTGGCCGATCGTTGTTGGAGTGCTACTGATTGCCATAACACGCTTTCCTGCAAAGCCGCCGCCAGTGACGGCGGGCTTCCACGACCAATGGCCGCGACTTTACATTGTCGAATTCGAGTTCTTCCGCTTTCCAAACAACCGGCCGAACGTCTCGCGCTCCAGGTCCTCGAAAAACATGCTGCGGCCGACCTCGCCGCGCAACCGGCGCACCTCGCGAATGCCCATCGCGCCGAGCAACTCGATGAACTGCTGGTGCCAGGCGCCGATCAGGTTGGCGATCCGCCGCACGGCATATTCCGGATCAACATCGCCGAGTGCGATTGGGCAGATTCCGCCGCGCTCGCACTCCCCGCACAGCCGGCACTCCAACGCCAGGCCCAGCGGCACGTCGACGGCGACCAGGTCGGCGCCGCAAATGAGGGCCTTGGCGACATGTTCGGCCTGGGCGATCCCGCCGGAAGCGCAAATCGTCACCAGGTCGCGCTCGCCCGCTTTCACCAGGGCAGTGTGGAGCTGGCGGAGCACGTCGCGCATGTGTCGCGGCTTCGACGGCGCGAGTTCCCGGCCGTGTGCGTCGAACACCAGGTAGATCACCTCGGCGCCTTCGGCGACGAGTTCGCCGACGCGCCGCGTGGTGTCCGGCCCGGCCGGCACGCGAATCGCCACGATCCGCTTAGCGTTTTGTTGCTTCAGGGCGGCTTGAACCGCCGCGATATCTTTGCCGTCGTCCACCATGACCAGCGCCGCCGCGGCGACCGAAGCACCGCCGTCGGCATTTTTCACCCAGGGGACGACGTTATCGCGCTCGACGGACAACTCCGGCGGGATGTCGTCGTGGCGGACGACCGCATACAGGCCGATGTGTGCCGCCGCCTTGGCGATCGAGTACGCCACTTTGCCGCGATGCCATTTGCCGGGAACCGCCTCGAAGATCACCGGAAATGGGCTTTCGACCAGCGGCGGCGGCTCGACACTCAGGCTTCCGTCGGCAAACGCGAGCTGCGCGAGCTTCCGCCCGATGTCGACGCTGGTGCTGATATATTCGCGGCCGTGGATGCCGTCGCGTGTCGGGCGTACGATTTCGGACATGTCGGTCCACATGGAATCGAACCCCGAGCCGGAAAACGGCCCGCCGTAGCCCGCCCCCGACACCGGGATCCGGCCCGTCTCGGCCTGGTACCACGTCGAAAGGATGATGTCCGGCGTGTAGTAGTCGTCGCCAAGGCGTTCGTACTCGGGATTGACCACCCGGGTTAGAATGCCCTTCGTGCAATTCTGGATGCAGGTCAGACAACCCTTGCACTGATAAACGTAGTCGAGATAGCCGAACTCGTCGCGCAGACGGTCGGCTTCGTCGCGGTAGAACCCGTAAATACAGCCGCGTTTCACGCAGTTGTGGCACCCCGCGCAGTCCTCGCGCCACTCAACGATGCCCAGCTTGCCGACGGGGCGAACACGCGGTGGGGCCGGCTCGGTGTGGATGTGGTACTTCACGGGCATGACTAGTCGGTCCCCAAGGCGGATGTCTCGATGAGCTGCAACGCGGCTTCGTCGTCCCTCTCGCCGCAAATCTGGAAACCACGCAAGCCCTCAAGCCCGCGGAGCTGCTCGATGGTCTCCCGCGCGATCTCGATCCCCGCCGCACGCTGGGCCGCCTTGCCGGGCGCCGACGCGAGACGTTCGAGTACGGCGTCGGGGACCATCGGGCAAGGACGCTGTTGGGCAAGCGCATTGGCCGCGTCGGCGTCGGTCAGTACTCGGATGCCGGCCACAATGGCCGTCCGTTCGTGCATGCCGCACCGTGTGACTTCCTGCCACCAGGCGTCGAACCGCTCGAGGTCGAAGACCGGCTCCGTGATTAGGAACCGTGCCCCCGCGGCAACCTTCTTGGCCAGGCGTATGGCCTGCATTTCGATGGGATCGGCATATGGGGCGACCGTTGCGCCGAGACAAAACGGCCCGGCCCCGGCGATACCCTCCTCACCGACCACCGAGCCGTCACCGGCGAGATTGGCGTAGGTTTGCAGCAACTGGATCGAATCGATGTCGAATACGTTCTTCGCGGCGCGAAAGCGGCCCAACGTCTGGTGCGCCCCGGTCGTGCACAGCAGGTTCCGAATGCCCAGCGCCTGCGCGCCGAGGCCGTCGGAGACCAGCGCGATGCGGTTTCGGTCGCGGGTAATGACGTGGAGGATCGGCTCGACACCCTCCGCGGCGACCAACGCGGCCGCGGCCAACGCCGACATGCACACCTCACGGCGGTTATCGCTGATACCCAGCGCGTGAACCTTGCCGGCGTAGCGATTGGCCGCCGCGAGCAGCGGCGCGGGGTCGCTTCCCTTCGGCGGCGCGATTTCCGCAAGGAGGATGGGCTCACCTGCATCGATTCGCTGTTGCAGTTGTGTTTTCTCTTCCGCCATGATCGGACGTGCCTTCAACTCTTAGTTTGCTGCAAGTTACGTTTCGGCGCGGATCGGGCTTTCGCCCAGCGCACAGAACCGCTCGACGGCGTCGCGAACCATGCCCTCGAACTGCTCGAACGGCCCGTCCGGCGAGGCGTGCAGCAGTTCGATCCGCTGCGGCTCGAGCCCGATCTCGGTCAGCAGCCGCCGCAGCGTGCCAATGCGGACCTCCGCTCGGTAGTTGCCCTGCGCCAACCGGCACTCCCCCTTGGGGCAGGCGACGACGCAAAGCCCCCGCACGCCGCCTTCGAGCGCGTGAAGCAGGTATTGCCCTTCCATCTTGCCGCTGCACGGGACTTCTCGCACCATGACGTGGGCGCCTTGATGATCCCACTGACGGGGTAAACGCCCCGCGTCGGCAGTACAGTTCGTGCAAACGTACACAATTACGTCCGGACACACGGGTTCCGCCATCTCAACTACCGTGTACTTCTCGGTTGGAGGTCAGTTTGCCCAGCCGGCGCAAAGCCGACTTCGATATTCTACTGCCGGCAACAATATAAGTAAAGGCCCGTTCTTGGGAATACTCAACATTAGGTATTCTAATAGAAATCACCGCCGAACAGCACCGTATTGTTCACTGGTCGACGGTGCGTTGGGTTTGCACAGGGCCGACGTGCCGTCTGCCGCCACACGATCCGCTTGGCGCACAATCCCTTGACAATTCCGTGCCTCTCCCCCACCATTTGCGTGTGCGATTGCGTTGTCTGGAATCGCGGGACACCCGGCCATTCGGGGCCTTTCAAGAAACATGATCCGCCGAGATTCCGCTTGCCGAACGCTGCCTCGGCGAATCGGCCGCCTGGCGACCGGCCGCCGCGCGGCGACGTTTCTCCTATGCGTTTTTTGTGCCGCGGCGACGACCAGCGCTCGCCGCGAAGGCAACACGTTCGATGAACCCGCCTACCTGACTTCCGGATACTGTTATTGGGTTTACAACGACTATCACATGAGCCCGGGCAGCGGAAACCTCAACCAGCGCTGCGCCGCTTTGCCGCTGGTCGTGGCCGGATACCGGTTTCCGCCGGCCGACGATCCCCGCTGGGCAACGGACGATGTGTGGGGTATCGCCCACGCGTTCATGTTCACCTCGGGCAACGACGCCGACGCGATGCTCTTTCGCGCCCGGCTGCCGACCATCCTGTTGGCGGCGGCGCTGGGGGTGGTTGTGTACGTGTGGGCGCGCGCGCTTTGGGGCGCGGCCGGCGGTGCGATCGCGCTGGTCTTGTACGCCTTCAGCCCGACGGTACTCGCCCACGCCCGGCTGGCCACCGCTGACCTTTTCGTAACCGCACTGCTGCTCATGGCGCTGGGGAGTTTCTGGAAGCTGCTCGATAAGCTTTCTCCGCTTTGGCTGTTGATCAGTTGTGCGGCGTTTGGTGCGTTATTCGTCACGAAGTTTTCCGCCGTGGCCGCGGTGCCGGTCGTGTTGCTGTTGATCGTCGTTCGCCTGGTTCGTGGGCAGCCGATGGACATTGCCTGGCCGAGGATCGC
>JAUWWA010000432.1 GCA_030617125.1 Pirellulales bacterium
CACCGCGATGCCTGCTGGGGTTCTTCGCCGAGGCCCGAGGACTCTCCGGAACACAGCGTAGGGAGCGGATCGACGCGGTCGTCGAGATGTGTGCATTGGGCAGCGTGATCGGCAAGCCGATCGGGAAGCTCTCGCGGGGTTACCGTCAGCGGGTGGGCATGGCCCATGTCCTGCTGCACGAGCCCGACGTCTTGATCCTCGACGAGCCGACCGCCGGGTTGGACCCGAACCAGATTCACGAGGTCCGCGAGACGATCCGCCGGCTGGGGCGCGACAAGACGATTCTGCTGTCGACCCACATCTTGCAGGAAGTCGAAGCGATGGCGACGCACGTGTTGTTCATCGACGAAGGCAAGCTGGTCTACGACGGAACGATCAGCGAATTGATGGCGGACGGCAAGGCGCTCGACGTGCATTTCCGCGAGTTGACCTCGCCGGCAACTTTGTAGGAGATAGAAACCATGAACACCAACGTGCTAATTGCGGTATTCAAACGGAACTTCGTCGGCTATTTCGCCAGTCCCACCGGGTGCGTGTTCATCTGCATATTCGTGCTGTTGAGTTCGTTTGCGGCCTTCTGGTCGAACGAGTTTTTCAACGCGAACCTGGCCAACCTGGATCAGCTCAACAAGGTGTTCCCGTTGATCATGCTGATCTTCATCCCGGCGATCACGATGAGCATTTGGGCCGACGAGCGGCGCCAGGGGACCGACGAGTTGCTGCTGACGATCCCGGCGAGCGATTTCGACATCGTGCTGGGCAAGTACCTCGCCGCCGTGGCGATCTTCAGCGTATCGCTGGTGTTCTCGCTGGTGTGCAATTTCGCGGTGCTGCAAACGCTGGGCAGCCCCGACGTGGGGCTTTTCCTAGGCACGTACGTCGGTTACTGGATGGTCGGCCTGGCGATGCTGGCCATCGGGATGGCGGCGTCGCTCCTTACCAGCAACCTGACGATCGCCTTCGTCTTCGGCGCGGTTTTCAACCTGCCGCTGGTATTCGCCGCCAAGGCCGACGCCATTTTCGCGCGAGGCCCGGCCCTGGCAGTCAAGGCGTGGAGCTTCGGCGAGAAACTTGGCGATTTCGGCCGCGGCGTGATCAGCCTCTCCGCCGTCGCGTACTTCCTGCTGATCGTGGCGATCATGCTCTACCTGAGCATGGTGCTGATCGGCCGGCGACACTGGTTCACCGGCGAGCACGGTGGGGTCATGACCGTCCACTTCACCGTGCGGACGGCGGCGCTGGCGTTGATCGCAATTGGATTGGTGGTTCTCTTCACCCGGCACGATGCCCGGCTCGACGTCACCAGCGAGCGGCTCAGTTCGCTCTCGCCCGACACGCGGAAACTGCTCGGCGAACTGAAGCTCGAGCGGCCCGTGCAGATCGATGCTTTCATCAGCGCCGAGGTTCCCGAACTGTACGTCCAGACGCGGTTGAACCTGTTGAACATGCTGCGCGAGTTGGAGGCCCGCGGCGGCGGCGATGTGCGCGTGCGGATCAACACTACCGAACGTTTCACTGAAGAGGCCGCCCGGGCCGAGCAACGCTTCGGCATCGAGCCGCAGCGTGTCGCCACGTTCGAGCGCGGCGTGTTGTCCGTCGACCACATCTTCATGGGCGTGAACATGCGTTGCGGTTTACAGAAGGTCACGTTGCCGTTTATCGACCGCGGCATCCCTGTCGAATATGAGCTGGTCCGCTCGATCGCCACCGTCGCCCAGCAGGAGCGCAAGCGCATGGGAGTGGTCACGACCGACGCCCTGCTCTACGGCGGGTTCAACATGATGAACATGTCGACCAGGGAGGACTGGCCGATCATCGACGAGTTGGAGAAGCAGTACGACGTCGAGCGGGTCGACCCAAGCTTGCCGATCGTCGAAGCGTACGACGTGCTCTTGGCGGTTCAACCGTCTTCGCTGGGTCCGGAGGAGATGGACAACTTTCTCGATGCGATCAAGAACGGGCAGAAGACGGCGATTTTCGAGGACCCCCTCCCCGCGTTCGAGCCGTCCGTTCCGGCGACCAGTCCCAGTGCCCCGCGTCGCCCACTCGGCGGCATGAACCCGATGATGATGCGCCAGCAGCCGCGCCCCAAGGGCAACATCAGCGAACTGTGGCGGTTTCTCGGCGTCGATTTCACCACCGAAGAGATCATCTGGCAGGACTACAATCCCATTCGCAAGTTGGGCGAATTGCCCAAAGAATTCGTTTTTGTCGACGAGGGTGCGGGTGCGAACGAACCGTTCAACGAGGACAACGAGATCAGCTCGAAGTTGCAGCACATGCTCTTCCCGTTCCCCGGCGCGGTGTCGAGGCTGAACGCCTCGCGGTTCGAGGTCACGCCGCTGGTGCGCACCGGCACGAAGACCGGGACGGTCGCCTACAGCGACATGATGCAGATGACCCCGTTCGGCCCCCGGGGCGGGCTGAACCCCCGGCGATTTCTGAGACCCACCAACAAGGAATACTTCCTCGCTGTGGCCATCCATGGAAAGGCTGATGCGCCGAATCCCGACTACGACACCGATGACTCAACGGATGCCAAGAAAGACGATTCCGGCAACGACGCGTCGGCCGAGAAGCCCGGCAGCGCCAAGCCACAGCAGGTCGACATCAACGTGGTCCTGATTGCCGATATCGATATGCTCACGGGCCAGTTCTTTCGCCTGCGCGAGCACGGCGATATCCCGGAGACCGGCAGGAAGCTCGAGTTCGACAACGTCACCTTCGTGCTGAACGCGCTGGATAGCCTGGC
>JAUWWA010000358.1 GCA_030617125.1 Pirellulales bacterium
GGCTGCTGTAGCTCAGTTGGTAGAGCGCGTCCTTGGTAAGGACGAGGTCATGGGTCCGAGTCCCATCAGCAGCTCCTTACGCGGCCCGTGGCGTGAAGCGGCCCGCGCGGTTTTCAACTACCTTACCCGCTTGAACTCATGCAGGGAGAAAGACAGACAAATGGCCAAGGAAGTATTTGAACGGACGAAACCTCACGTCAATGTCGGCACGATCGGCCACATTGACCACGGTAAGACCACGCTGACCGGAGCTATTTTGGCGGCCCAGTCCCGCAAGGGTCTAGCCAAGTTCAAGTCGTATGGCGACATCGCCAAGGGCGGCACGGTCCGCGACGCGACCAAGACGTTGACGATCGCGGTGGCCCACGTTGAGTACGAGACCGAGAAGCGGCACTACGCCCACATCGACTGTCCGGGCCACGCCGACTTCATCAAGAACATGATCACCGGCGCCGCCCAAATGGACGGCGCGATCCTGGTCGTCTCGGCGGCCGACGGGCCGATGCCGCAGACGCGCGAGCACGTCCTGCTCGCCCGCCAGGTCAACGTCCCCGCGCTGGTCGTCTTCCTCAACAAGGTCGACCTGGTCGACGACGAGGAGCTGCTGGAGTTGGTCGAGTTGGAGCTTCGCGAGTTGCTCACCGACTATGGCTTTCCCGGCGACGACATCCCGATCATCCGCGGCGATTCGCTCGCGGCTTACAACGATCCCGAGAATCCGGAGAAGACCCAGTGCATTCAGGAGTTGATGGACGCCATCGATTCACACATTCCGGAGCCGACGCGCGAGGTCGACAAGCCGTTTCTGATGGCCGTCGAGGACGTATTCTCAATCGAGGGCCGCGGTACCGTGGCCACCGGGCGGATTGAGCGCGGCATGATCAAGACGGGCGAGGAGGTTGAGATCGTCGGCCTGACCGACGAGGCGCGCAAGACCACCTGCACCGGCGTCGAAATGTTCAACAAGACGCTCGGCGAAGGCCAGGCCGGCGACAACGTCGGTTGCCTGTTGCGCGGCATCAAGCGCGACGAGGTCGAACGCGGCCAGGTGCTGGCCAAGCCGGGGTCGATCACCCCGCATACGCAGTTCGAGTCCGAGGTATACATTTTGTCGAAGGACGAAGGCGGTCGGCACACGCCGTTTTTCAGCGGCTACCGTCCGCAGTTCTACTTCCGTACGACCGACGTCACCGGGACGGCCAATCTGCTCGGCGACGCCGAAATGTGCATGCCCGGCGACAACGTCAAGCTGGGCGTCGATCTGATCACGCCGATCGCCATGGACGAGAACGTGCGGTTCGCCATTCGTGAGGGCGGCCGGACGGTCGGTTCCGGGGTGGTCACCAAGGTGGTCAAATAGAAATGACGAAATCCGAATGACGAATAATGAAGGGGCGGCGAAATCCCAATTGGTCATTGGTCATTAGTCATTGCTCATTGGTCATTCGTCACTACAGGGGTGTAGCTCAATTGGTAGAGCACTGGTCTCCAAAACCAGCGGTTGAGAGTTCGAGTCCCTCCGCCCCTGCCATGAAATAACAACGCTCCCAAAAACTAAAGCGGAAACCGTGAAGGCGTTTTTCCAGGAATTATTTCGTACCGGCATCTACAAGCGAACTCAGGGCCGAATCACCCGGCAAGTGACTTTTGCCGCGATGGCCGTGGCGCTGGGGGTCGCCCTGTGGCAGCTTAGCCAGAGCATGGTCGCCTGGGCTGAAACGGGTTTTCGCTTTGCAGTGCCCGGGGTGTTGCTGTTGTTAGGGTGGTGGATTGCGTACCGCATCGTGAACGTCCCGGCATTCGCCGACTTCCTGGTCGCCGTTGAGGCCGAAATGAACAAGGTTTCCTGGCCCACGCGCAGCGAGTTGTTTCGGGCATCGGTGGTGGTGCTGTTTACGATCTTCGCGCTGGCCACGTTGTTGGCCGTTTACGACTTTGTCTGGAGAGTACTATTTCACAACGTGATCGGGATTCTGTAGTCAACGATCAACCCTAGCCAAACCGTGGAGTCCGGCGTGACTGACGAGCCGAATCCAGTGACCGATCAGAAGCCCGACGGTGCGGAAGAAGCCCCCGCTGCGGCCGTGGCGCAGCAGGCCGAGCCCGCACCGGACACCACGGTCGAGGTCGACGCGCCGGCGGAACCGCTGGCCGAGGCGCCGAGCGAGCCGCCACGCGCCGAGGTCCCGGCCGAAGCTGAGGTGGAAGCTGCCCCCGAAGTTGCCCCGGAAGACGAACCGCCCGAGGAAGAAGCCCGGTCGGAGAACATGGACTGGTACATCGTCAAGGTGCAGAGCAACCGCGAGGACTCGATCCGCGAGGCGCTTTTGCGCCGAGTGAAAATCGCCGGCTTGGAGTATTTCTTCGACGACGTCATCGTGCCGACCGAGAAGGTGACCGAGCTCAAAAGCGGGAAGAAGCGGGTGACAAAGCGGAAGCTTTACCCGGGCTACTTGGTCGTCCACATGGAGATCAATGACGACACGTGGTTTCTGGTCCGCGAGACGCCGGGCATTGGCGATTTCACCGGGGCGGCCGGGCGGCCCACACCCATGTTGCCCCACGAAGTCTCCAGAATCCTCGCCAAGCAGGAAGAAAAGAGTGAAAAGGCGCCGAAACTGAAGATCGGCTTCAGCCCCGGCGACCAGGTGAAAATCAACGACGGGACCTTCGAGAATTTTGAGGGCAGCGTGGAACATATCGATCAGACGAACGGTCGGGTAACGGTGATGATCAACATCTTCGGTCGGAGCACGCCCGTCGAATTGGAATACTGGCAAATAGAAACCGTATAGTGACGTCGTGAACCCATGGCGAAGCAGTTACAAGGTGAAGTGAAGTTTCAGGTCCCGGGCGGTCAGGCGACGCCGGCGCCACCGGTTGGCACCTCGCTAGGGCGATTCGGAATCAACCTCGGGCAATTCGTCCAGCAGTTTAACGACCGGACGAAAGACGCCGGGGGGATGCCGATCCCGGTAGTGGTCCGCGTGTACAGCGATCGGAGCTTCGATTTTGTCACGAAGAGCCCGCCCGCCGCCGCGCTGTTGAAGCAGGCCGCCGGTATCGCGAAGGGCTCCGGGGTTCCCAACAAGGAAAAGGTCGGCAACGTTACCACGGCCCAGATTGACGAGATCGTCAAAAAGAAGATGGCCGACATCAACGCCCGGGACATCGAGCACGCCCGGCGCATCATCGAGGGCACCGCGCGGAGTATGGGCCTGGACGTAGAACGGGCTGGGGACTAGGGACTTGGGCCTGGGGACTGGGGGATTTCGGGATTTGGGGATTTGGGGATTTGGGGGGTGGAGGGGTGGCCACTTCAGTGGCTA
>JAUWWA010000133.1 GCA_030617125.1 Pirellulales bacterium
CCGCGTGCGGTTCATGTTTCGCGACTCGCTCGAGACGGTCAAGCGGCTGCTGGAGTTGCGCGTCGACCCGGCCGACGTGCTGCGGCATCCCCGGCTGTACTTGAATCTGAAAACGCCGCGGACCGCGCTGTGTGCCCGGCCGCGAAGGGTCAAGAGCGCGGCGGTGTTGGCGCGGGAGACGACCCTCGGCGAACTGCCGCAACTGCGCTGCTGGCCGGACGACGGCGGGGCCTATATCACGCTGCCGCAGGTCTACACCGAAGAGCCCGACCGGCCGGGCATGCAACGCTCGAACCTGGGCATGTACCGCGTGCAAATCTCCGGCGGCGCGTACACGCCGAACCGCGAGGCCGGGCTGCACTACCAGCTCCATCGCGGCATCGCCGCGCACCATGCGGCGGCGATCCGGCGCGGTGAGTTGCTTCGGGTGAACGTGTTCGTCGGCGGCCCGCCCGCCATGACCGTCGCCGCGGTGATGCCGCTGCCCGAGGGCGTCAGCGAACTCGCCTTGGCCGGCCTGCTGGGCCGGCGCCGCGTGCCGATGATCGTCTCGGGCAGCCGCTTACCCATCCACGCCGAGGCCGACTTCTGCCTGGTCGGCTATCTCGATCCGAAACGCACGAAGCCCGAGGGACCTTTCGGCGATCACCTGGGCTACTACAGCCTGGCGCACGAGTTTCCGGTGATGCGGGTCGAGCACGTGTACCATCGCGTCGGGGCGATCTGGCCGTTTACGGTCGTCGGCCGGCCGCCGCAGGAAGATACGATGTTCGGCCGGCTGGTGCACGAGCTGGTCGGGCCGATCTTGCCGAAGACGATACCCGGCGTCAAGGCGGTCCACGCGGTGGACGCGGCGGGCGTTCACCCGCTGCTTCTGGCGATCGGCTCGGAACGCTACGTGCCCTACGACGCGCGCCGCCCGAGGGAGCTGCTCACGCTGGCCAACGCGCTATTGGGCAGTGGGCAGTTGTCGCTGGCGAAGTACGTGTGGATCGCGGCGGCCGAAGACAATCCGCGGCTCGACGTACGCGACGTGCCCGAATTCTTCCGCCACGTGCTCGAACGCGTCGATTGGCGTCGCGACCTGCACTTCCAGACGTGCACGACGATCGACACGCTCGACTACAGCGGCGGCAAGCTGAACGAGGGTTCGAAGGTGGTGATCGCCGCGGCGGGGCCGCCGCTTCGGACGCTGCCGGTGGCGCTGGACAGCCGCATCACCATGCCCGAGGAACTCGGGTTCAAGAATCCCCGCGTGTTTCTGCCGGGCATCCTCGTGGTCGAAGGGCCGGCGTACGCGGGCGCGGCGAAAGGCGGCGACGTGACGGTCGACCGGTTCTGCCTGGCATACCGGCGGATGGAAGCCATCAACGGGTTCCCGCTGGTGGTCGTGGTCGACCACGGCGAGTTCGCCGCGCGCACGCTGGAGAACTTCCTGTGGACGACGTTCACGCGGAGCAACCCGGCGTCGGACATTTACGGGATCGAGTCGTTCACGTCGGGCAAACACTGGGGGTGTTTCGGCTCGCTGGTGATCGACGCCCGCAGCAAGCCGCACCACGCCCCGCCGTTGGTCGAGGATCCCGAAGTAACGCGGCGTGTCGACGCCCTGGCCGCCCGCGGCGGCCCGCTGCACGGGATTATCTGACACAAGGCCGCTTCGCGTTGGTCGCGCCAGACAGACTTGCGACCGTTGGTCGCGCACACGCTACGAGCAACACGAGTCGCGGCTTTATATCGAGGTTACCGTTCACGGTTTTTCAGGGCTCTCGGGACCTTCCCGAGAAGGATTACCCGATACTCATTGTGTTGATTGTGAGCAGGCGCATCAGGCTTGTCAAGGTTTCGTTTTCCCATGCGATTCGTGCAGATTGCGCAATATCAGCAGAGTTCATCCCCCGGTGTGCAACTTCGGAACCGTGGGAATTGGGCCTTCTGTGCTGCACAATCCACCCGCAGGAACGGCCCCCGGTTGACACGGCCGTTTCCCGGGTGTACGATGACTTCGTTCCCGTCAAGGCGTTGTGTCTTCTATACTCCGAACGCCTTTCCAAAAGGAGTCCTACCCATGTCGATCACCCGACGACAGTTCATTAAGAGTTCTACCGCGGCCGCCACGGCGTTGAGCCTTCCGATGGTCGTTTCGCCGCGCGTGCTGGGGGCCAACGAGGAGATTCTCGTAGGCGTGGTCGGCCTCGGTGGCCGTGGCGGCTACCACGTTTCCCGAATGTAGGGCCAGCTCGGTACCAGCGTGGTGGCGTTGTGCGATCCGGACAGGCAGCGCATGGGCGCCCGGGCCGCCGCGTTGGAGAAAAGGACCGGACGTAAAGTCGAGCAGCACATCGACGTCCGAAAGCTGCTGGAGCGGAAGGACGTGGACGTGATCTCCAATGCGACGCAGAACTACTGGCACGCCCTGAGCACGATTTGGGCCTGCCAGGCCGGGAAGCACGTGTACTGCGAGAAGCCTATCTCCCACTACATCTGGGAGGGCCGGCAGATGGTCAACGCCGCCAGGAAATACAAGGTGCTGGTGCAGACCGGCACGCAGCAGCGCTCGCGCCAGGCCACCCGCGAGGCGATCAAGTGGATCCAGGCCGGCAACCTGGGCAAGATCAAGTACGTTACGAGCTTCGCCAACAAGGGGCGCAGCTCGTGCGGCAAGCGCGACACGCCGCTGGAGATTCCCGACCACGTCGACTACGATCTATGGTGCGGTCCGGCCCGAGATGAACCCATCTACCGCAACCGGCTCCAGTACGACTGTAGCTTCCTCTGGAACACCGGCGACGGCGAATCGTGCAACCAAGGCGTCCATGAAATCGACGTTGCCCGCTGGGTCCTCGACGAGACCCGCCTGCCGCGGCGGGTGAGGAGCATCGGCGGCCGCTTCCTTTTCAACGACGCCTGCGACGTGCCCAACACGCAGATCATTTGCTACGACTTCGAGAAGGCCCCCGTTTTCTACGAGGTGCACAATCTGCGGGCGGCCAAGGGGACCAACAGAATGCTCAACTTCCGTGGACACCGCGTGGGCACCGTCGTCGACTGCGAGGATGGTTCCCTGGCCATCACCCAAGCTTACTCCAGGGCCTATGACAACCAGGGCAAGCAGATCAAGGAGTGGCGCAGCGGCGAGTCCAACTTCGAGACCCTCATCAAGGCGGTGCGAAGCGGCAAGCAGGAAGACCTCACCGGCGAAATCCTCGAAGGGCATCTCTCCACCAGGATCTGCCACGTGGGCAACATCTCGCTTAGGATGGGTAAGCCGGCACCGCTCGAACAGCAGCGAAGACTGGTTCAAGAAGTGCCCATCTTCGCCGAAATGCTTGAACGCTTGCAGGAGCATCTGAAGGGCAACAAAATCGATCCCAATACGGTCACTCTCGGTCCTTGGCTGGAGTGCGACAACGAGAACGAGTGCTTCAAGGACAACGAAGAGGCCAACAAGCTGGTCAAAGGCTACTACCGCGAGCCGTACGTCGTGCCCGAGGTGTCGGCGTAGCTCCGATCGCACCGACGCCGATGAAACGATCCGTGTTTAGAGCCTATCCGAAGACGCTAGGGGAATTGTCTGGGTGGCTGGGGCAAAGCGCGGCGGTGCTCCCCACAACACCGAGGGAAAGCCGGTGGGCGTGGTCGTCCGATGGGATCGGCCCGGGGGGAAGGACATTCGGCCCGTCAGCCGCAACGGCGAGGGTTGGATCATCGGCGGGATGCCCGGGCCCAGGCCGCTCTATCGGCTGCCTGACTTGGCCGACGCCAAGCGGGTCTACGTCTGCGAGGGTGAAAAGGCGGCCGACGCGGCCCGATCCATCGGCCTGATTGCCACGACTTCGCCCCACGGCAGCAAATCGGCCGACGGCCGACTCCATTTCCCCCGGGTACTGCGAGAGAAAGTCTACCGCCACCTCATCGGAACGATTCGCCGCGATGCGCCAAACCTGCAAATTGGGCTCTGTCTGGAAGAACCGGCGATGTTCGACGCCGTGGACCATCCAGACGGCGTCGGCCGGTGCAACTGCGTGCTATAGGCTGTCAGATGATCGAGGCCAGTCGTTATGGCAGGAATCGAGCAGACCGCAAAACTACCTCGGCTACTGGATCTCCACGATTCGCCTCCGCCCGCTCGATTGCGGTGGTATGAGCGATCCATCCACCGCTGGCGGAGTCGAAGAAGCGTCTTCTTCCTTCAAGGCACCGGCGACGATCTGGAGGACTTCGGGCAGCACCTTTGCGGCAAGTTCCGGATTATTCAAGTTCTGTTGATGCTGGCGGGTAAGAACCTCCTTGCCGGCGTGAGCATTGACCGAACAGATGGCATAAACGCGGTACATATCGCGGCCCATTCCCTGTCGGTTCGACATCATCCACAGCCGGGTGAACCGATCGTCCAGCAGGAGTTCTCGCAGCGCAGCACGCTTCGACGGCGTCAGCGGCGACGCACCCAGCGCAATGACGATCGACATCCGCACGTCGCGGCTCCCCGACTGCTTCTGCTCGGCGAAGAACGTCTTCTTGAGAAACTCCCAGTTCTGCGGCAAGCCAAGGCGGACCAGTTCCTTCGCGACGTAGCCTCGGGTGAAGAGGAGCTCCTCGTCGCGCAAAGCAGTTCTCAGCACACCGTCGCGCGTGTCGGGGTGATCGAGGTTGTCCGGCTCGGCCGGCGGTAGCAGCCGAGAAATGCCAATCGTTATCGCCGCCCGGCCGGACCACCACAGGTTCCCCTTTTCCCTGGCCCGGACTGCCCGCAGCCGGCCAATGTGCCTTCGATCGAACAGCGAGTCGGCAGCCAGGGCCAGCCGTTCGACCATGCGGTTGTAGTTCTCGCGAGCCTCGGCTCCCTGCCAGTCGACGTCTTTCCAAAGATTCTTGCGGTCCATCAGATCGAGCAGCCGCTCGGGAGATAGACGCAGCGAATCGAGTCGCTCCCAGAAAACGTCTTGCGGCTCGGTAATGTCCGCTCCGCCGGCATGGATATTGCGGGCCAGAAGTCGTACTTTGGCTTCCACTTCGGCCGGGAGCTCACGAAGCTCCTCGGTTGCAGCGCGTCGCACGGCGCTGCGCCGCCTGCGGAGTTCCTCCAGGCGCTGCGCCCATTGTGCATACGGCTTGCGATCCAACGTCGACGACCATGCCGCTGTGGCCTCGTCCATCTCTCGTTGCAACCGCTGCTGCCAGTACCAGAGGCAGTGCCGAGCATTGCTGTTGCGCCGCCACCAGGGTTCAAAGGTCTCCGCATCAAATTGCCGGCCGGTCATCAGCTTCAATGCCAGCCGAGCGTAGGTGCGAACCTTTCGCCGGTCCCAACTCCGGTCCAAGTCCCTGTCGGACTCTTTGTCGGTCGTGCCCAGTGTAGCTATGCGGTTGATCAGCCGATTCCACCCAAGCACCGGCAGGCCCTCCGACTCGTCGCCAAGCAGCCGGGCAATCCGCGGCACATCCTGCGGATGGTGCAGCGTGGCTAGGGCTTCGACCGCCGCGCTGCGCACGGCCGGATCCTGGTCCGAAAGCAACTCGCGCAGGACCGGAGCATCGGGCCGCGTGGGCCATTCGTGAAGGTGGCGCCATGTCGAGCGGCGGCTAAGACTCCGCGCATAGTGCGTTGCCCAGGGACGCGCTTGCATGTAGCGGGCCACGTCGCTCTTGCGAGGAAAACGGTTTGGCGACAGATTCTTGCGATCCTCGGCGATCACGGGCATGGGCTCCGTCCCCCATTTTCTCAACTCTTCCGGCGAGGCTTCTTCGGCACGAGCCGCCAGATCCCGGCTGAGATCGATAGCTTGTCGCACACGCTCCCGCACCGACAGTCTTCCATCAGGCTGGCCGTAAGGTCCGCTGTCTGGTTCGACGGCGGCGCCCCCCTGCTTCGCGTCTGGTGACTTGGACAGAGCCGGGGGGGACTCACAGCGGCC
>JAUWWA010000362.1 GCA_030617125.1 Pirellulales bacterium
CGTTGATCGAGTGTGCCCGAGAGGCGGCCGAAACTATCGACAACCGCGCGGCGCCAGAGCTGCTCGAGCGGATGGTGGAGCGATCGCGGGCGGGATGAACTCGGCACTCAGGTGTCAGTGCCGTGGGACTGCCCAGCGGCTGTTAGCCGCCGGCTACTACCGGCAATGATGGCCGTGATTGGTTTGAGCCGCTTGGCGGTGGTATCCATGTCCTTCCTTCAGCGGCATGTGTGTAAGTGGTTTGCTGGACGCGACTTGCGGCAATTCCCTTGGTGGCAATTCATCTTGTCGCGAGGCGGCCGATTCGCTAGAATGCCCGCCACTGACGATCCTAGTAATGCGACCCAGCTTAGTCGTGTTAGTTGTCGTGTTTAGCGGGGCCGCAACGCGGGTGCGTGATAGTCAGATTTGAGCGGGCCGCGTTGCTGCCCCGCTAAACGGCTAAACTCCACATTTAAAGGGGTAAGATACCCCGCTGCACCTGGAAGGACTCTCATGCCCGCGGAACGGACGCCGCAGGAAGAGCCGTCGCTATTGGCGTGGCCGCTGAAGTTGCTGACGCGGCTGGTGCTGCGATTTCCGGTCCACACGCTGGCCTTGGCCGTGGCGGTCGCCTTGGTGGCGTTGGTGCTTTCCGGCAGCCGGCTAGGGTTTCGCACGAGCCGGCTCGATCTGCTCAATTCGGAGTGCAGCTACAACCGCCTTTGGATCGAGTACATCGAAGAGTTCGGCGACGAAGACGACGTGGTCGTGGTGGTCGAGGGGGCTTGTCGTGAGCAGGTGGTTCCGGTGCTCGAGGAAATCTCCGAGGACCTGGCCCACCACGACCAACTCTTCCACGCCGTGTTGCACGAGGTCGATCTTTCGAAGATCCGGAGCAAGGGCCTCCACTACCTCGATCCGGCCGAACTGCGCCTCATTGAGCACTTCCTGGGCGAGATCGACCCGATTCTGCGGGGCGACTGGTCGCGTTTGAACCTAGGGAACATGGTCGAGGGGATGTGCGCTCGCTTGCAGCGCGGCGGCCCGGCGCGTTCGTCCGTGGATCGGGAGCTTGCGGAGGCCGAATTCGGCCGGCTGGCCGAGAGTCTCCTGGCGGCTACCGGCGAGCAAGACCACTACCGGTCGCCGTGGCCCGAAATGCCTCGCTCGATCACTACGATCAGCGAGTTGAATTCGGAGTACCTGCTGACCAACGAAGGCCGGCTGGGTGTCGTGCTGTTGCGGCTGGCCGAGAGCGACAAGGACGGCTTCACCCAAGGTAGCGAACCGATCAACGCCTTGCGCCGGCTCATCGACCGCGTCCAGGTGAAGTACCGGCACCGCTACCCGGAACTCAAGATCGGCCTGACCGGTCTGCCGGTGATGGAAAACGACGAAATGCGGGCCTCGCAGCGGTCGATGATGGAGGCGAGCCTGCTGTCGTTGTTCGGCGTGGTCTGTCTGTTTGTGGCCGGGTTCGGCGGATTGCGACACCCGCTGATGACCGTCGGCGCGTTGCTGTTGGCCATGGCCTGGTCGCTCGGATACATTACGTTGGTCGTTGGGCATCTGAACATCCTCAGCGTCGCGTTCGGCGTGATCCTGATCGGGCTTGGTATCGACTTCGGCGTGCATTACGTGGCGCGATATCTCCAGTTGCACGGCACGATCCGCTCCAGCGAAGAGGCATTGGTCCAGACGGCCTCGGGCGTGGGCCCCGGCATCCTCACCGGCGCGGTGACCACGGCAATTGCTTTCTTCACGGCCGGGTTGACGGACTTCACCGGCGTGGCCGAGTTGGGGGTCATCGCCGGCGGCGGGATTCTGTTGTGTTGCTTGGCGGCGATGACGGTGCTGCCGGCCATGATCTATCTCTGTGACGCCAAGCGGCCGCATCAGGTCCTGCCCGCCCCATTGGACATCCACGGCTGGCTCAGTCCGCTGTTTCGCTACCCACGGTTCCTGCTGGCCGTGACGGGGATAATGACCATGTTGCTGTCGCTGGGTATGAGCCGACTCTGGTACGACCACAACCTTCTGAACCTCCAACCGGAAGGGATGGAAAGCGTCGAACTGGAGCGCAAGCTGCTCAACGAGAGCGATCAGAGCGTCTGGTTTGCATTGTCGATCGCCGAGAGCCCGAAGGAGTTGCTCGCGCGGAAACAGCAGTTCGAGCGACTCGATTCGGTCCAGAGGGTGGAAGACATTGCGAGGTTTTTCCAGGCCGATTTCAAGCAAACACGACCGATCATCGAGCGGATTCACGCGCGTTTGGTGAACCTGCGAGAGCAGTGGTCGACGATCCCCGTCGATGCGCCCGACGAGTTCGCGCGGATGCTGGCTCGTGGACAAATCCTGCTGGCCGGCAATCCCCGAACCGCCAAGACCCGGCGGCAATTGGAACAGGTCCGCAACAAGCTGCGAGAGATGCCGGAGGCCGAACGTTGGGACCGGCTCGACGACTGCCAGCAACGGATGGCGGGTGACATGCTCAGCCGGCTGCACATATTGCGGGCGATGTCTAACCCGGAACCGCCAGAACTGACGGATCTGCCCGAGGAACTCGTCACCCGATTCGTCGGCGACGGCGGCCGCTACCTGCTGAAGATCTACGCGAAAGGCGATATCTGGGACATGGACGCCATGAAGCAGTTCGTCCACGACGTTCGGAGCGTAGATCCGCGGGTAACCGGCAACCCGCTGCAAACATACGAGGCCTCGCGGCAGATGAAACGCAGCTACGAGCAGGCCGGCTGGTACGCGTTGGCCGCGATTCTGTTCGTACTGTACGTCGACTTCCGCAGTCTGCGCTACACGCTGCTGGCCATGTTGCCCCTGGGGTTGGGGACGGCACAGTTGTTCGGGGTGCTGGGCATCTTGAACATCCCGCTCAACCCGGCAAACATGATCGTCCTACCGCTGATCCTCGGTATTGGGATCGACGACGGCGTGCACGTCGTGCACGATTTCCGCCGACAGACGGGCCGCTACCGCATGAGTCCCTCGACCGCCTCCGCCGTACTGATTACCTCGCTGACGACCATGGTCGGGTTTGGAAGCCTCATGATCGCCAGCCACCGCGGGCTGCAAAGCCTGGGCCGCGTGCTGACGATCGGCGTGAGTTGCTGCTTGTTCAGTTCGCTGGTGATGCTGCCGGCGTTCTTAACCTGGGCAACCCGAAACCGTGCCGAAGTGAAAGCGGACGAGACCGACACCACGGCGGCCAAAGAGATCTCCACACACAAGGTCCACCACCGCGACTCGGCCCATTACCCGGGCACCAGTCGTCATGCCGAGCCCGACC
>JAUWWA010000454.1 GCA_030617125.1 Pirellulales bacterium
CCTGCCACGGTCGACAACTATCTCAAGCTCCAGGGCCTCAATCCCGACGGGACCAACAATCCGTTCTTCGAAAGTTATCTCGACGTGGACCACTACATCGCCGACCTGCTGGCGAACTTCTACGTGGGGAACAGTGATTGGCCGGGCCACAACTGGTACGCCGCCCGCGAACGCGGACCCGCCAGCACCGGCTTCAAGTTTTTCACCTGGGACGCGGAGTGGACGATGCACCTGCGTTCCAGCCTGACGCAGACTCGTACCGGGGCAGACAGGGCCATGTGCGCGCCGTATGCCTGGGCGCGCAACATCAAGGAATTCCGGGTGCGCTTCGGCGATCTGGCTCACCGCTACTTCTACAACGGCGGTGCCATGTACGTCGATCAGGACAATCCCGCTTGGGACCCGGACCATCCGGAACGAAACGTCCCCGCCGCCCGCTACGCGGAGATGGTCGACGAGAGTGGGGGGCCGATTGCGGGCGAGTCGGCCCGCGGGGGAGACGTGAGACGGGAGCCGCCCTACGTACGGGGCAACCTCGACACGCCCACTGCCGAGGGAGAATGGGAAAACGAACGGAACTATCTGTTTAACACCTATTTTCCCCAACGATCGGAGATTCTGCTTCCCCATAACGCTAATTCCAGTCGCTGGCCGGGACAACTTCGCGCGGCGGGACTATATCCTTTCGTCGATGCACCCGCCTTCAACCAGCACGGCGGCGAGATCAGCGCCTGGTTCGGGCTGACAATCAGCGCGCCGGCCGGCACGATCTTTTACACGCTCGACGGCTCCGACCCGCGCCTGGTCGGCGGCGCTGTGTCCGCCAAGGCCCAGACATATACCGGGACGATCCTGCTCAACGAATCCACAATTGTGAAAGCCCGCGTGCGAAGCGGCAGCACCTGGTCGGCACTGAACGAAGCCGAGTTCATCGTCGACCATCTGCCCGTGCCGGCCCGGCCGCTGACCATCACCGAGATCAACTACGATCCCTACGATCCGACCCCCGCAGAGCTGGCCGTCAATCCGAACTTCGTGGCCGCCGACTTCGAGTTCCTGGAAATACAAAACATCAGCGACGAGCCGGTCGACCTGAAGGGCCTGCACTTCAACCGCGGCGTGACGTTCAACCGCACCACTTCAGGTGAGCTGGCCGCGGGCCAGCGGGCCCTGATCGTCAACAATGCGACGGCCTTCGCCGCGCGATACGGCAACGACCCCACCGTGCTGGGCGAGTACGACGGCTTCCTCGACAACAACGGCGAGCGGATCGTGATGCGCGGCCTGTACGGGGAGCTGCTCTTCGACTTCTCGTACAACGACGCCGGCAACTGGCCGGGCAAGGCGGGCGGCAAGGGCGCGTCGCTCGTCATGATCGATCCGGCCGGCGTGCCCCGCTCCGGTCAACTGCACGAAGATTTCCTCGAAAACGACGACAACTGGCGCTCCAGCATCGAATTCGGCGGCTCGCCCGGCGAAGCGGGCCTGGAACCCACACCCGGGGTGGTGGTCAACGAGGTGCTCACCCATACCGACTGGCCTGTGCTCGACAGCATCGAACTCTACAACGCGGGCGAGCTGCCGGTCGACATCGCCGGCTGGTACCTCAGCGACTCCTGGGGCTGGGCCTCCAGCGAAGAGAACGGCAATTACAAGAAGTACCAGATCCCGGTGATGGACCTGGGCGAGCCGGGCAAGACGCTGCTGTTGCCGGGCCAGTACATCGTGTTCGACGAAGACCACTTCAACCAGTCCGGCGGCATCGATCCGGAGAACCACCCCAACGACTTCGCGCTGAACGCCGACCATGGCGACGACGTGTGGCTGATGAAGGCCGATGGAGAAGGCAACCTCACCGAGTTCGCCAACCACGTGGATTTCCCCGCGGTGCGTAACGGCGAGTCGCTGGGCCGCTGGCCGACTCCCGACGACGATCTGTATCCGATGAGCAGCGTCACCCTGTGGACGGCCAACAGCGGCCCGCGCATCGGACCGGTGATCATCAGCGAGCTGATGTACCACCCGCTCGACCCGGACGGCCCCGGCGGGATCGACCCGGGCGACCTGGAGTTTATCGAGCTGTTCAATCCCACCGCAGCGGAGATCGACCTGGCCGACCTGCTGGATAACCCGCACGATCCGGGCACGGAATACCTGGCCGACTGGCGGTTTCGCAAGGGCGTGGACATGGAGTTCGACCCCGGCGATACGATTGCCGCCGGAGGCACGCTGGTCATCTTGTCGTTCAACCCGGCCAAGCCGGCGAACGCGGCCCGCGTGACCGACTTCCGCAGCTACTACGGCATCGATCAGACCGTGCCCTTGGCCGGCGGCTACGGCGGCAGGCTGGACAACGGCGGCGAGCGAGTCCGGCTGCAACGCCCGGGCGAACCGCCGGCGGACGAGACCGACTTCGTGCCGCACTACCTCGAAGACGAAATCGACTACGATGACCTCGCCCCTTGGCCGACCGGCGCCGACGGCCTGGGCGACTCGCTGCACCGGCTGGGCGTGAGCCTGTGGGGCAACGATCCGGCGAGTTGGAAGGCCGACGCGCCCAGCCCGGGTGAAGTC
>JAUWWA010000180.1 GCA_030617125.1 Pirellulales bacterium
ACCAGCGGCGACAGTACGTAGCCGACCGCCTGCCAGAACGACCAGGTGTAGAACAAGAACGGTTCCGCCCAAAGCCGCACGACCGCCCAGGGAATCCAGAGCTCGGCGGCTAACAGTGCCAGCGCGCCGATGAGCAGACACACACTCAGCAGCATGACATGGGGTGGGCCGTCGCCGTGCGAGTCGGACCAGAGCCAGAACGTCCCGGCAATGATGAACGTTGCGGTGGCAATCACCTGCAAGGTCTCGGCAGCCAGAGCGACCTGGTCATGCCGCCGGAGGATTTGCCCGAGCCGGTCGAGCGATTGGTGCCGGCGGCAGATCTCTTTCAACTCGTGCGGGGAGAATTCGGCCAGCGATCTCGCCCCGATCGCCGCAAGGCACGTCACGACCAAACCGGTCACGGCCAGGCACAAAAACACCTCGGCGCTCACGAAATGTTCTCTCCTCCTGGGTTGGACTCTTGGTAAACGCCTTTGCGGAACCATGCGAGAAACGCGCGCTCCCGACGGCGCATCTCGCTTCGTTGCTGGGCCGTCATGTCGTCGTAGCCGAGCAAGTGCAGCACGCCGTGGATCACGTAGAGCAGCAACTCGACCTCGGTCGGCCAACCGAACCGCGGCGCCGCAGCCAGGGCTGTCTCAGCACTGACGATCACCTCGCCCTCCACGCTCCCCTCGCCGCGATCCAGGACGAAACTCAGCACGTCGGTCGGCTCGTCCACGTTGAGGTACTTCCGATGCAGCTTGCGGATCGTCAGGTCGTCGACCACCGCCAGGCTGATTTGGGCCTCGGCGACGGACGCATCCTCCAGGATCATTCGCACGGCATCTCTTATCCGCTGCTCGTCGAGCGGCACGAGGCTTTGCTCGTTGGCAATTTGAACGGTAATCACTGAGGGGCAGTGGATAGTGGATAGTGGGTAGTGGGCAGTGGATAGTGGGTAGTGGGTAGTGGATAGTGGGCAGTGTCCGCGAAGCGTTCATCTTTCATCATTTACCATCCATCATTCATCCTTCATCCTTCATCATTATCTTATGCCGTTCTCTGGTCGGGATACTTGATCCGGCCGTGGTAAATCGAGATGAGCGACATGACCATACTTTTCTCGATCGTGCGGAGTTCGCGCAGCGTCAATCCACTTTCGTCGAACTGCCCGCCGTGGAGCCGTCGTTCGGCCACTTCGCGCACGAGGCTTTCGATGCGTTTCGGCGTAGGATCGACGAGCGTACGGCTGGCGCTTTCGACATTATCGGCCAGCATGAGCACGGCGGCCTCTTTGGTTTGCGGCTTGGGGCCCGGGTAACGATACGTGCTCTGATCGACGTCGCCGCCGTTGGGATCGGCCTGCTTTTGTTCGGCGGCCCGCTCGTAGAAAAACTCGACCAGCGTCGTGCCGTGATGTTGCTCGATCAGATCGATAATCGGCTGGGGCAAACGATGTTGTCGGGCGAGGTCGGCGCCATCCTTGATGTGAGCGATGATCACCAGGGTGCTCATGGCGGGGACGAGGCCCTTGTGGCGGCTGGCCTCCTCGCCCTGGTTTTCGACGAAGTACCCCGGTTTGAGCATCTTGCCGATGTCGTGGAAGTAGGCGCCCACGCGGCAGAGAAGTCCCCGGGCGTGGATGCTTTCGGCCGCCGCCTCGGCGATCGACCCGACGGTGACCGAGTGGTTATAGGTGCTCGGCGCGCGGCGGACGAGTTCCTGCAACAGCGGGTGGGCTACGTCGCCAAGCTCCAGCAGGCTCAAGTCGGTCAGCACGCCGAAGAGGTGCTCGATGAACGGGAGCAGCCCGGTCATGAGGAACCCGGCGGCCAACGCCCAAAACCCGTAGTAAGCAGCGTCGAGCAGCAGCGGGCGGCCCAACGGCTGATTGTTGATCAGCCCCAAACCGATGTCCAACAACATGGCGACGGCGCCGGCAAACAGGCCGACGTAGATCAGCTTGCTTCGGCTTCGAATACGTCCCAGGCTCAGATTGGCCGTGGTGGCCACGCCGATCAGCACCAGGAAGCCTTGCAGCCCGTGGCCGATGCCCAGCGCCAGCACGAACGTGATCACGCCGGTCAACAGCAGCGAGAGTTCCTGCCGGTAGACGATGGCCATGGTCATGCCAAAGAGCATCAACGGGAGGATCTCCGCCCGCCACATGATCTCCGCCTGCCATGCGTTGGCGGAGGGCCACCGGGCGACGGCTACGGTAGTGACGGCCATCAGCAGGATGACGGTCAACTGCGTCACGCTGGCCAACGGTCCGCGCTGGCGGCACCGCATGTAGACGCCGCAGAGGATAAACATGCCGAAGACCATGGCCAACACCGCGGTGGCCCGGGTGAGCTTCGCGCTTAGCGGGCGTTGCACCAGGTACGCTTGGTCCTCTCGTCGCAACCGTTTCATCTCCGCGGAGTCGTGTTCCAACGCCTGACCTGCTTCGGCCAGCGAATCCCCGGCCTTGTAATGCATCCGCACCATCTCGACCGCCTCAGCGGCCCTGTCCTCGGCAAGCCTCGTCTCGGCTGGGTCCAGTTGCAGCGTGGGTTCGAGTTTGGGCTGGATCCAGGCGAACAGCCGGTCGGCCACCTCGGCCGATTCAAACTGCGCCAGCAGGCTTTCCCGCAGCGCCGTCCCGTCGCCTATCAGGACCTCGGAGACCTTGACAACGTTCCTTGTCTCGAGTTGATCGGCCGAATGAACGAGGATCTCCTCCTGATCGGCTTTACCGGGTGGCGGCGGCTTCGCGAGCAGGCCGCGCTGCTCGAACGGCGCAAAGGCGGCAACCAAGGCCCGATCGAAACGCGCAAGCTTCTCTCGGCCGATGAACTCCGCCCGGAACCGTTGGAACGCCTCCTGCTCGGCCTTGTCGGGCGGAGAACCCCCTTCGTCCGGCGCCGGCTGAAACTGCGCCCACACCTGCGGATCCATATCCTCCAAGGTGGCCGCGGAGGTCAATTCCACCACGGCGTTCCGCAGCGAAGCCCGCACCTGGATGAGCGGTTCGGGATCGTGGACGTAGACGAATGGGGCTTGGTTTCGGGCGATCTGGCGGGCAGCGTTCGTGGCATCGCGGTCGTCTTGGGTAAACGCTGCACGAGCTACGATGTTTCGCGGCGGCACGTAGCCGGTCCGGTAGGCAAACGGCGGGTCCCATGCCCGAATCACCACGACCATGGCCAACGCCATCAACAGCGCCAACGCGATCCGCCCGAGCACGTCGCGCCGGCTCAGGCTGCTCCAAGCGCGCTCCCACTGCCCCGGCGGCAATGCCAACGACGCCACCCGCTCCGATCGTGTTCGTTTTTGACCGCTGGTGGGCATGGTCTTCCTCGCGCCGTGCTAGCGCCGTTTCTTCGGACGGAACTCGTAAGCGTGGACGATCTTCTGCACCAAGGGATGCCGGACAATGTCGCCGCGGGTCAACTTCACCGAACGGATGCGTTCGATGTCCCGCAGGCGATCCAGGGCGTCGATCAGTCCGCTGCGCGTGTTCGGCGGCAGGTCGATCTGCGTCGTGTCGCCGGCAACCACGATCTTCGAGCCGTTGCCCATCCGTGTCAAGAACATCTTCATCTGCGCGACGGTCGTGTTCTGGGCCTCGTCGAGAATGATGAACGCCTCGCTGAGCGTGCGGCCACGCATGTACGCCAGCGGAATCACCTCGATGAGGTCCTCTTCCTTGTAGCGTTGGACCAGGTCGTAGTCCATCATATCGTACAGGGCATCCGTCAGCGGACGCAGATAGGGATTGATCTTCGCCTGCAAGTCGCCGGGCAGATAGCCGAGGCTCTCGCCCGCCTCGACCGCCGGACGCACCAGCACGACCTTGCGAACCGTTTCCTGTCTCAGTGCGGCGGCGGCCATGGCCACGGCCAGGTACGTTTTGCCGGTCCCGGCCGGGCCGGTGCACAACACGATGTCGTGGCCGCGGATCGCGTCCAGGTATCGCCCCTGGCCGGCGCTGCGCGGCCGAATCTTGCGCCCCGCGCGGAACATCTCGATCGGCGGACACTCCAGCGATGCTTCGCCGTTGGCCACCGCGGCGAGGACGCGGACGACGTCGTCGCTGTCCAATTCACCGTGGCGATGGACATGGGCCTGGAGTTGCTCGAGGACTTCGGTCGCCGAGGCCACTGCTTGTTCGTTTCCCTCGATGTGAATGCGGCCACCGTGCGCCGAGATCTGCACGCCGAGCGCTTCACGGATTCTCCGCAGATGCTGGTCGCAGGCGCCGAACAGCGACAACAGTGCCTTGGAACTGACAACCGAAATGGCGGTTTCAATCATCAAAAGTCGGCCAACTCGCCGATGTAGGTGTGACAATACGGGCAGATTCGGATTCCCGCCGCAATCTCCCGATGGCAATGGTGGCAATTCTTCTTCGGTGGAGCACCATGCTTTCCCGTTGCCGACGATGACGACAGCACCGACCCATCCACCACGGGTGTCTCAGTGAAGATGGAAGAGTCGCCGGGCCTGCCACCCGCATGAGGCCCCAGAATGTCTAATATCCTGTCTTCCGACAGGTCCTCCTCGGGAAGCTCGGGGACGTGAATCCGCGCCTTGCAGACCGGACACAAGCCCGTCTTGCCGGCAAAGCTGTCCTTGACGTTCAATGCGTGCCCGTTCGGGCAGACTACACGTATCGCCATGACCCGAAGTCCCCATACATATCATAGCGTTCCACGGCGCGGAAGATATAGCTCTTTTTGGCGTGTGCGAAAAAAGTGGCGACGGCAACAAAACGGCCCCCCTGGGGGGCTCTATCGCCCTACCACGCCCAGCGCCCAGCAGATCCAAGCGACCGGGGCGGCCAACAGGATCGAATCGACGATGTCCAGCACGCCGCCGAAGCCGGGCAGCCAACTGCTGGAGTCTTTGCGGCCGACGTCCCGCTTGATGAGCGACTCGGCGAGATCGCCCACCATGCCCGCGGCCCCGACAAGCAACCCAAAGGGAATCCACCCCCACAATTGGCCAGCCCGACCATGCCCCGGTACGGTCAGTGGCATCAGCCACACGAACGTCAGCCAGGAGGCGACGCAAGCGAACGTCAAGGCGCCGATCGCGCCTTCAACTGTCTTCCTGGGACTGAGCACGGGGGCCATTTTCGTACGCCCCACGAGCCG
>JAUWWA010000127.1 GCA_030617125.1 Pirellulales bacterium
GCCGTGTCGAACTCGAAGATCATGGCCGGGTTGACGCCGTCGTCCACCATGAACCACCCGCCGTCCTCCATCAGCGCCCCGGCCCCGCCGGGCGCCACCAGCACGGCGCCCAACTCGAACTCGTACTGCTGGGTAGCGCTCGTTTGAAGGCTGGTCATCTCGAAAAACTCGCCGTCGTGCAACTCGTTGCTCGGCAGACCCGTCAGGTACGAGCCAGTGAGCATGCCAGCATCTGGGTCGTCGCCGACGTGCATATCGCCGGCGGTGGTGAAGTCGACCCGCAACCGCACGTTCGCCTCACCGGCGAATCCGCCCAAACCAATGCGGGCTTGCAGCCACTCGCCGCCGCTGTCGCCCAATTCGGCCACAAGGCTCCAGTTGGCGCCGTCGGCGGAAGCGAAGACCCGGGCACTATCGAACCAGGCCGGACCGCCGGCCCCCAGACAGTAGTTGAAGTAGAGGGTCGGGCGGTCGACCGCCTCGTACCCTTCCAGCGAGAAACTGTCGGTCACCAGGCTGCCGTACGCGCCGCCGGGCAGGTCGTACGATTGATACACGTCGGCGCTGTAATACTGGTAGTCCGCAGCCCCCGGCTGAGGGGCGGCAAACCCTGTCGTGGGGTCTTCCATGCCGAAGTAGAAACTCCTATTCGCCAACGGCGACGTCGGCGTTGGGAAGCCCGGCGGTACCCGGCTGAAATCGTCGGTGATCTCGATGTGGTGCCCGGCGTCGTCCCAGCGGCGCGAGGTTTCGTGCCAGAGGTTGTAGTCGATGTTGGAGAAGTCGACTCCCCGGACGCCGGCCAGCGGTGCTCCACCGGACCCGGTCAATTGGATGCTGGAAGCGACGTCGAGGAAAATCGGTTCCGCCGTGCCGTCCACGGTCAACGCGTAGAGCATGCCGCCGGCGTCGGTGGCGAACAGGGTGTTGGCGTAACGGCCGCCTTCCACGTTGGACGGGCCGGCGGCCAGGCCGGTAAACCCGATTCCCACATAATCCGATGAGGAAGTGATGTAGCGCAGGGCGGCGCCCTCAACGGTAGGATCCACGGGAACCACGATGTTCGGGCCGTCGTAAGTCGCCGCTTCGTCGCCGAGAGGAAACGGTCGCAGCGCGTACTGATCGTAGGTTACGACCTCGTACAGCCCCCCTGCGTTGCTGACGGCGTACAACGTATTGCCGATGAACGCTAATCCCGTGATGTCTCCTCCAGGCGCGATCTGTAGCGGCGGGTCCACGACGATGTCGACGATGTCCATGGCATTGCCGATTCCCACGCCGTCGCCGGAAAGCGCTGCGTGAAGGATGAAACCCGGCACCGGCAAGGCGGCGGCGGCGTTGATCGTAGTTTCGACTGCCGTGGCGAGGTCTTGCCCGGTGTCGCCGGCGTCGAAGATGATCGCGAAGTCCGAAGAAATCAGATCGATCCCCGTATCCGAACCCGCCACGTAGGTCCACGACGCCACGCCGGCGAAGTCGGTCGTGCCGACGCCGGGCGCCAGCACGCCGTAGAAAGTCAACCGATCGCCTTCGGTATCTTCCAGACCCTGCCCCGTGCGGTGCCCGAAGCCGGCCTGCACGGTCGGCAGAGCGGTTTGGACGACGACGACGATTGCAGCGCCGAACGCTACTTCCGTCATCGTCTCCTCGAAACTGATGCCGGTGTTTAACGGATTAGTCAAGCCGTAGTCCCCTTCCACTGTGATGGAAGGCTGAGCCGCGGAGACGGCGGTGTCGTTTTCCAACGAGACGCGACCGCCGGCGGCGTCGACGGCCGAACTGGCCGCGTTCACGGCCAGATCCGAATTCGTGATCGCTGCGACAACGGCCGCCACGATAACGGCGCCGTCGTCCGTGGCGGTGAACGCGATCTCGACGTTGGCGGGATTAGTCAAGTCGCCGGGGGCGCCGTCGTTGAACTCAAAAACGACGGTGATTGGGTTGCCGTCGACGTCGGGGCCGTCGATCGTGAACGTGTCGCCGTCGGTCAACGACGCGCCGTCACCGAAGACCAGCACCGGACCGCTGTCGAATTCGAAGGTCACGGGCAAGACGCCGTCGTCCAGCACGAATGTCTCTCCGTCGCGAACCGACACGGGACCATCCGGGGCCATCCGCACGTCGGGACCGCAATCGAACTCGAAGACCCATGTCACGCCGTTGGCGTCGGTGATGGTGAATGTTGTCCCGTCCTCAACATCGTCCGTGTAAGGAGGGGTCGCGTCCGTCGCAGCGGGGAGAATAATTTGCGCGGTAAATAGCTGGGCCATGGGAACGATATTGCTCGGCAGCCGGGCGCTGCCGTCGCTGTCGGGATGGTCCAGGGCATTGCCGTCCATATCGAACCGATACAGAAGGTTTTCCGTGTAGACGACCCCTCCTCCCGGAGGCCGGTTCCCCACTGCGTAGACCTGGCTGCTTTCAATGTTGGGTTCATGCGCGATGGCCTCGAAAGTGACCGTACCCGCCTCGACGAGCTCGTCACCGTCAAGGTCATACGTGACGATTCCATTGGGTTGGTCACTGAGCAGGTTCGTGGCGTCCCCGGTGTCCAACCGGCGGTACTCGCCTGTCAAGCTCATTGTGTACAACTGCCCGTCCGCCCGCATGGCGATGTCGTGATAACTGCTACTGCCATCGCTGGCGCCGGGCAGCAAGTCCGAGTCGGTCACGTCGGTCTCGTAGGCGCCGGTGAACGGATCGACCGTGAACAGATCGTAGTCGGTGTTCACGTACAGATTCACGTCGCCCAGGTGGAACGGCCTGGGACGCAGGTTCAGCGAATCGGTGACTTGGTTGAAGATCAACGACCCGTCGGTGCTCTCGACATGGTCCTCGACGATTCGCAGCAGCGAGTCGATCGGTTCCTGGCGCAACAGCGCCTGGGTCATCGCGTCGGCGGTCATTCCCTGTCCGGTCACCGCCACG
Organism: Pirellulales bacterium; assembly: GCA_030617125.1. Taxonomy (GTDB): domain Bacteria; phylum Planctomycetota; class Planctomycetia; order Pirellulales; family Thermoguttaceae; genus JAUWWA01. The sequence continues at coordinate 2,929 of JAUWWA010000127.1, forward strand.
TAGTAGCTGCCGCCCTCGTTCAGGTGGACGGTTCCGATGGCCGGGTCCAGCGGCCCGACCGAGCCGCGGCTCAGTTCGGTCAGGCCGGCGCCCATGGCCGGGTCGGGGCGGTCGTCCGCCAAGTTCGAATCGCGACCCACGTAGACCAATTCCCCCGCCTCATTGAACACCCAAAGCGTGGTGTCGGGCCGGGCCATCCCGTCGGCGTAGTCGATATCGAACATCGTCGCCCAGCTCGAGACCGTGTCCGACTGGGTCCCATGGTAGTCCAGGTCGAAGCGGTACCAATCGACGTCGCCCGCGTCGGACAGGTATCCGGCCACGCTGAGCGTGTTGCGGTCGACGGCCAGCAGGTTGCCGATGTATTGGGCGTCTTCAAAGAGATCGTTGTTTACCCCTCCCGCCACCTGTTCGATATCCATGGTCTCGCCCAGAAGCGGCGAATGGCCGGGCAAGCCCAACACCTCGATGCCGTTGGCGGCGTAGTGGATGCTGGCATAGCGGACGGTCGAGCCGGGCGCTTCCTGGGTCTCGCGCAAGCGGACCTGCAACTCGTATGTTCCGTTGGTCAAGCCCTCCGCGCTGCGGACCAGCACGTAGTAGGGCAGCGTCTGGCCGGCCGGGCCCGGCAGCACGACGCGCATTCCCGCGTCCCGTGGATTCGTCGTGTAAGAGTCCTTGATCTCCCAGGCGTCGCGTTGGAGCACCAGCCCCAGCCCGCCCAGCAAGCTCGGATCGGCCAACTCGTCGATCGAGTTGTCCGACGAGGCCAGCACGAACCCGTTGGCGTCGACCAGTTCAACGATCGTATCGAGCGCGTGGGTGGTGCGGTCGATGTCCAGCCAGACTTCCGTTCCGGCCGGGGCGTTGAAGTGGTAGACGTCGACGTCGGTCGGATCGTCGTGGCGGATGTTGCCGTGGACGGCGAAACCCAGCCGCAGGTTGTCGTCGCCAGCGTACAGGTTGCCCTCACCCAGGTCGCCGAGATATTCGGCGTGGTCGGGATCGGCGTTTGCGTCCTCGTCGGTCCCGAACGCCTTCTCGGCTTCCATGACCACGGCCACGTTGCGGTCGTTGCTGTACTCCGTCAGGGTGATGCTCCGCCACGCGCCCGGCTGGGGTGTGACGTTGGCGTTGTCCGTATCGTTTTGCGGCCGGCCGAACGGGTCGAGTCCGGCGCCGAACGAGTCGTCGGCCAAGGCCGTCAACACGACCGGGTGGCTCGGCGTCCCGATGATCTGGACCGTTCCGCCGATGCGGTCGTCGATCTCCAGCGGCGTGCCGACGGCCGCGAAGCCGGCCTCCGCGACAACAGGGGAGATCACACCCACCGCGTCGATGTCCGCGCCAACGGTCGCACCTGAAGAGTCGCCTTCGTCCGGATCATCCGTGAGGCGGACGAATGAGAACTGGTCATCAGGCCCAAAGCCGAATGCGTCGATATCGATGCTCTGGGTGCCGCCGGTAACCATGCCCACATCGTACCAGGTCACACCATCTTGGCTGATCTCGACAAAAGTGTCTTCTACGTCGAGTCCGATTTCGAAGACGTGCAAGTCAGGTGTGTCATCGCCGCTGCCGGTAAGAACATTGTCTGTAAACTGCAGGGTGATCCGCCCGCCGTTCCCCAGGGCTACTGCGTTGACGCCGTTGTTGGCGATTCCGGCGGGATGATCCGGCGGCCCCAGCGCCGTGTCCGGATCTATAAACGCCGCATCGGGCTCCGGCCCACCGCCGAAGTCGGGTTCATAGCTGACGACCGCGTCGGCAAAGGAGCGATCACCCTGCGGGAAGGTGATGCCGTCGTAAACGGTCGGTTCGTCCCCAGCCGGACCGCTCAACTTCACCACCAGGCTTTCGGTCGCGCTGCTTTGCAGCCGCAATCCACCGTAAGTGTGGAAGTTCGGCACGACGATCTCGTCGAGCACCACGTGGACGATATCGGTGTCGTCCCAGATGCTCTCGGTGGTCACTGCGCCGCCGCGGACGACCATGCCGTTGATCTGGTTGTTGCCCAGCCGGTTGTCGCGGACCATCGGGCCGTGGTTGTCAGCGTACTGATCAAACGCGTCGACGGCTCCGGTTTCGCGGCCCCAGTCGGGCATGACCCCGTAAGACAGCGAGTTGACGTCGATGCTGATCACCGGCCCGGTATTGTCGCGGAAGATGTTGCCGGCGATGACCGGCTGCGCGCCGCGGACGTGGATGGTGGCGGCCGTGACGTCGCCGCGCCCGTTCCGGTCGTCCGCCGTTCCGGCACTGTTGTCCTCCAATATACTGTTGGTCACGCGGACGAACGCCTGGCGGATCTCGATGGGATCGAACTGGGCGAAATCGCCCTCGATCGCCGCGATGCCGCCGGCGAAGGCGATCAGGGCGTGATCGATGCTTCCGCGGGCAAGGGGACTGAAGTACAAGCCGGCCCAGTTACCCGCGGCCGGACTGTCGTCGGATTCGTCCGAATTGGTGTCGAACGTTCCACCCGCACCGTAGCGGTCGTCCGACAGCGACGTGAAGATGACCGAGTAGCCGCTCGTGCCCTCGGCGATGAGTTGGGCGCCCATCTCGGCCTCGATCCGCGAGCCGTCCATCTTGACGACGACGCCGGGGTCGATCGCCAGCCGGGCATCCTCGCGGGCGACGATCCGCCCGGTGGCGTGGTCGACGGTCGGCCCACCGGGCGTTCCGGTGATCACCAGGTTCTCGGCGATGACGTGGACGATGTCGAGATCGTCGAACCGCGCGGCCACCTCCAGTTCGTCGAGCGGCTTCCCGGCGTCGGTGCGGATGCGGACGAAGATGCCGTTGATCGAGTTGTCGACCAGGCGGTTGCCGTGGATATCGGGCCCGACGCGGTCGTAGTCGGCCGTGTACAGGCCCACGATCGCAAGTGCCTCAATCACCGTGTTCGCCGTGGTTGCGGCCGGGTCGATGTCGAAACTCAAGGTGCCGGCAAACCGATCGAGCATCGCAATGGCCTGATCGCCTGTCACCTCGTCGTTGACGAACACGATTTCAACACCATCCAGGTCAGCGCCGGGCAAGACGGTCGTAACTATGAAGTCGTTGTTCAGTCCCGGCAGAGTAATCGTCGCC
>JAUWWA010000065.1 GCA_030617125.1 Pirellulales bacterium
CCTCGCGGCCGATCGCCTCGGGGAAGTCCTGGTGGGGCCGCAACTCGTCCGGCCATTGGCGCCACACCGTCTGGAAATAACCGAAATTCTGCGTATTGGGAATACAGACACACCCGCCACGATATGGGCACTCCCAATAGGGCCCTGCCCAAGCAGGCGCGGCGCATTGCAACAGCAAAATCAACAGGACGCCACAGGCCACGTAGCGTGGGAGAGAGGCGTCTCGGTGCTCTGCCGGCAGCGCCGCATCGGTCGGAGCATGCCGGAAAGGAAACCGGTTGCTGTCGGAATGCCTTGAAATCATGCCTTTGTTCCCACTATTGATGTCGTTTTGAGTCGTGAAAAAAGGTCACCGCCTGCGGCCGTAGTTATAGTTTCGTCCGAGCGTTTGGAAGCCGCGGATCGTGGAAGTCCCCAGCGACGCCGTCCCCATGACCTGTTGGATCGGATCTGTGAACTTGTTGATCAGCGCGGTTGTCGCCAGCAGCTTGTCCTCGCTGATGAACAAGCGGTCGTCGGGCAGGATCTGATAGTTCGTGTCGGTGCGACCACCCTGGACAATGGCGTCGTAGTCGACCGGGAGGATTTGCTCGCATCCGGAGCCGCCCGGCGCGGGACGAGCAATCCAGATATCCTTGCTCGACAACTGCGGCAGTCCACCCAAACTCGCCAAAGCGTCCAAGACCGTTTCGTTCCCCGTGATCTGCATGCGCACGACCCCGTCGCCCAGGCCGGCGCCCTCCGTAATGACGTAGAACACTTTGCTGCTGAACTGGGCGACTTCGACGGACACGTCGGGTGAGTCGAAATACTGCGAGAGATGCTTCTCCAAGGTTTCTTCGACCTCGGCGACCGTCTTGCCCGCCACGTGAACCGAACCGTACCGGCGCAGATTCACCGTGCCGTCGGGTGTAACAAGATACTGCCCGCTGACCGGCTGCGTGCCCGATGCCCGGGCCAACTGGACCGTAACCTCCGGCGTGCGCAACACTTGCAGCAGGTGATCCGTAATGGTCTGCTGAGCGTCCTCGATCGTCATGCCCACCACGCGCACCTTCCCGTAGGCCGGACCCAGGTTCACCGTGCCTTCGCCTTCGACGAGGAAAAAATCGTCGACCGGATAGTCCAACAGCGTGCCGGCGACTTGGATCTGCAGCACGTCGTAAATCCCGGCCCGATCCGGCGGCACCGGGATCAGCTTGAGCATCTCGATCGTGAGTACGTCGGGGGGCTCGATCCGGTACGCCGGCAACGACATCATCGACAGCTCGCGCGGCGGCTCCATCAACTTAGGCGCCGGCTCGTCGAGCGACTGGTCGTAGAAATCGATCGCATGGCAACCGGTCATTGCTATCGCCGTGCACACCGCCAGCACTGCCAGCAACGATCTGCGGACCCGTCGGCAAGCAGTGGTCATGAGCGGATGCTCCGAGTGAGTCTGGCGAATTCTGTGAAGATTGCGAAAGGCGATGTTAAGCTGGGCTGGCATAACGGTCCGCGCAGAGGCCGATAAAGCTCGTGCAATCCACGCTATCCAAGTAATCGGCAAAGTTTACCAGGCACTTGAACGTGTCCGGGAAATGGCGTTTTGAAAAGCCGCGGCTTTGCAGTACACCGTTACGCAGAGTCCCAAAGAGGACAAAAAAAACCCCGGCTGCCGTGGCAACCGAGGGTTCGATGTCTCGCCGACGCCGTGCTCCGGCCGCTCAGAAGTCGGCCTCGTCCAGTATACCCGCTACGTTCAGCCCCGGCGGCGAAGAAAAAGACGCAGAAACCCGTGCTGCCTCGAAGCTATTCGGGGTCATCAGGTGTTGGTAGACCCTGTAGTCGATGTTGTCCTCCAGGAATATCGTGTGTCCGTCGCAGAAGGTGGCGACCACGCCGCCGGAATGGCGCGATCCACAAGTGCCGGCAGTGTCACCGGGGTGCGTGTCGGGATCTATATCAGGGTCGTTAATCTTCCATGCATCGAGCTCAGCCACGTCAGGTGCCAAGAGCCACCCGAAACCGACCTGGTTTGCGAAATAGTCGGTCCAGTTACCGTCGGTTGCGACGCTCGAGCCGACTAGACTCTCGGAGAGCAACAAGGTATTCGCGCAACCGTCATGCCCGCTTATGTAGTCCTGCGAAACCGAAACGACGACTTCGGAAGCGGGGAGGTTGTGGTTGTGGAATACACCGTTATAGGCATAATCGCGTGGAAGTGGACTGACGCTAGGGTCGTCTGGCAAGCCACAATTTACCCGATAAGCCAGCGAGGTGGAGCCGGGACCCGTCTCCCCCGACGGATCGCTAGGGCATCCAAAGAGTTTTAGGTACACGTGCCCGTCATAATCATCTCCGTCCAAGTCTAAGTCTCCTCGCTCGGTGCCCGCATCCCATATTTTCCAAAGATCGTTTCGGTCAATGTATGGCAAGATCATGACCGCCCAACTTACGGAAGTCAGATCAATAGGATCGGTGGCGGCGTCCGGGCCGAGCCGGTTCCGGAACCCCGGAAACAACCGGTGAGCCGCTTCGTAGCCTATGAGCGCCAATCCGATGTTTTTTTGATTGTTTATGCACGCTGTCCGGCGGCCGGCCTCGCGGGCCGCCTGCACGGCCGGCAGCAGCAGCGCCACGAGCATCCCGATGATGCTGATCACCACCAACAACTCGACCAGCGTAAAACCGCGCGGCGGCCGGTCAAGCGTAGACTCTTGCAACACAAAACCACTTCTGTTCCGGCGGATCATGACCCACCTCCCTTTCTGCTCAGGTCCGACTGGTCTGATTCCTTGCCCAATAGTATTCTCTCAAATCTCGGCACAAAAATCCAGTCCTTGCGACGCGAATCTGAAAATTCCGTCGCGATTTGCGGGTGGCAGGCCGCGGGAGCCCGGTCTGTGGACGCACGCCGCACGGCCCAAGAGAGGGTGCGCTTCGCCTGTGCGTCGAATCCAGTGGGTTACCAACCCCCCGCGTTGCTGGCGGTTTCCCGGGCGAAACCAGCCTGGGGATCATGGATATCATGGCGAACCGCGCGGCGCCATCGCGGGCAATCCGGCCGATTCCTGCAAACGAGGCTGGTTTTTCTTGCCGTTTTCTGAAACAATAAAGACTGAGGGCGAGCCCGGTACGTTGACGAAAGAAAGGCGGCGGAGATGTCCCCTTCAACACGCGCTAGACGCGATGGTTTTACGCTGGTCGAGTTGCTGGTGGTGATCGTGGTGATCGCCATGCTGGTGGGGCTGCTGGTGCCGGCGGTCAACGCCGCCCGAGAAGCCGCGCGGCAGGCCGTCTGCATGAACAACCAAAAAGAACTCGCCACGGCCATACAGCAGTACATCACGGCAAAGGATCGTTATCCCGGCTATAGAAACTTCAATGGTACAGACCCCACCTCTGGAATTAATCCTCCTATCAGTTGGGCGACCGTGCTCTTTCCATACATCGGTCGCATGGACTTGTGGAAGGAGTGGCGCAATGCTGCCGCAGCACCAACACCGGTCTTGCTGAATCAGTTGGTTTGTCCCGACGATGATCCTCGCGCTGCCATCGCTCCACTGAGCTACGTGGCCAGCAGAAATATCTTCAGAGACCGCGCACTGGCCGACCCCAACAATGACGTATCGCCGGACGATATTGATTCCAATCAGACGACCCCGATGATCTCGGAACAGATGTCGTCCATCTCTGTTCCGTCTCAGATTCCATCTAGTTCGCTGCCTGAGACTGAACTTAATCCGCTGCGCGCGTGGACTGATACCACTACGGTTATTAGCGCTACATATAGTGATGTGGCCAGAACCTGTTTTGTTTTTGAGACCCCGATTCCAACGCCGTGGCCCACGTTTCGCAATTTTTTCTCCTCGGGTCATCCGAACTTGGTGATCGTCACTTTCTGCGACGGGCATTCGGAGAAGATTCGTCTCGACACCGTCTGCGACCCCAACCTGTACAACGCCAGCCCGTAGTAGGGCGCGTGCAACGCGCCAATTGGGCTATCGCCGGTTCACATCCGCACGACGGTCGTGCCGCTTAGGCGGCGAATCAGCCGTCGCATCTCCAGCACGCTGAGCGTCGAGAGCACGCGCTGCACGGGCAGGCCGCTTTGGGCAATGACCTCGTCGACCGACGTCGCTTCGCCGCCGATCGCCGCGAGGACTTTCTGCTCCAACTCGTTCAATTGCAGCTCGGCCGGATGACGGACGATCTGCCCGTCGTCGCGCGGCGTGGCCTCGACCAGCGGGCCGAGTTCCTCCAGCACGTCGTCGGCCGTCTCGACCAGCTTGGCGCCGTCGCGCAAAAGCCGGTGGCAGCCGCGTGCAGTTCGGGAATCGACGCGGCCGGGTACGGCGAAGACCTCGCGGCCTTGCTCCATGGCGTGTCGGGCGGTGATCAGCGCCCCGCTGCGGTCGCCGGCCTCGACGACGATCACGCCCAGCGAAAGCCCGCTGATGAGCCGGTTGCGCTGGGGGAACCCGCCGGCCAATGGCTCCATCCGCGGCGGTGCTTCGCTCAAGAGCGCGCCGCGGGCGATTACCTCTTCGGCCAGCTTGCCGTGCTCGGGCGGATAGATGTTCAACACGCCGCTGGCCAGCACGGCGATCGTTCGGCCGCCGCCGTCCAGCGCGCCGCGATGGGCGGCGGCGTCGATCCCGCGGGCCAGTCCGCTGACGACCGTCAGCCCCGCGCGGGCGAGACTTCCCGCAAGCCGCTCGGCCTGATTGAGCCCGTACCGTGTCGCATGCCGCGTGCCGACCATCGCGATCGCCAGGGCATCGTCGGCCTTCAGACTGCCACGGAGAAACAGTACGCCGGGCGGGTCGGGGATCTCGCGCAGCATGCGCGGATAGCCGTTGTGCGAGTCGCCGCCGGGTTGTGAATCGTCGCCGCGCGGTTCGACAAGGATATCGACGCCGTGCTCCCGGCACAGCGCGATTTCCGTCTCGACGTCGATCTCGTCGCAGGCGGCGGCGATCTTGCGCGAGAGCTTCGGCCCGACGCCTTGCACCTCGCACAATTCGCGCGGCGCAGCGCCAAGCACCGCTCGCGACGACCCGAAACGGTCGAGCAACGCGCGGCGCATCAACGGCCCAACGCCTGCAATCAACGAGAGCCGCAACGTGTCGATGAGTTCGTCGGGAGCGGGCTCTGCGGCGGTACTTTCCGTGTCGCACATTATGATCATTGGGCCGGCGCGGCGCCGTCGATCAACTCGGTCGTGGTGATGTGAATCAAAGCGCAGTTGACGAGCCGTTCGATCTGGCCTTCAATCCCGTCACGGGCAGGAATGCCGATATGCACGGTTGATCGCCCCACCATCGCCATTTCAGGATGACGCACCTCGAACTCCCGGCCGTCGGACAGCGAGAGTCGAAACGGCCGGAAAGGTTGCGCACGGAGCAATTCCAGAATATCGTTCGGTCTCATCGAATACACTCCTCAAAAATATGATATCACATCGCCCGCTCCACGACAAGGGCCCAAGGGTCGCGGCTTCATAAGGCGGCCAGCACGTCGGCCGCTTCGACGTCGCCGACCAACTCGACGCGGCCCATCTCGCCGGGCAGCACGAAACGCAGCTTGCCGTGTTGGACCTTCTTGTCGTGCATCATCGATTCCATGATTTCGTCGCGGTCCAGTGCGGGCGTGTCCACCGGCAGGCCCAAGGCTTCCAGCAGCTTGCGTTGCCGCTCGGTCAAGTCGGCATCAATCCGGCCCAGCCGCTCGGCCAGGCGCGAGGCGCACAACATGCCGATCGCGACGGCTTCGCCGTGCAACAGTTCGCCGTAGCCGCTGAGCGTTTCGAAGGCGTGGGCGAAGGTATGGCCGTAGTTGAGCACGCAGCGCAGGCCCGACTCTTCCCGCTCGTCGTTCTCGACGACGTTGGCCTTCAGCCGACAGCATCGAGCGATGACGTGGACCAGCGTGTCGTGGTCGCGCTGGATCAGCCCGGCTGTGTTGGCTTCGAGATAGTCGAACAGTTCGGCATCGAGGATCACGCCGTACTTGACGACTTCGCCCAGCCCGGCGCGGTAGTGGCGGGGTTCGAGCGTGGCGAGCACGGCGGTGTCGATCAGCACGCCGACGGGCTGCAAGAATGCCCCGACCATGTTCTTCGCCTCGGGCAGGTTGATGCCCACCTTGCCGCCGACGGAGCTGTCGACCTGGGCGAGCAAGGAGGTGGGCGCCTGGAAGAACCGGACACCGCGGGCGTACGTGGCGGCGACGAACCCGGCCAGGTCGCCGACCATGCCGCCGCCGACGGCCACCACGACCGACTTGCGATCGGCGCCGAGTTCGAGCATGCCGTTCCAGAGTCCGGCGGCCATGTCGATCGACTTGCTCGGCTCGCCCGGTTCGACGCAGATCACGTCGACCTCGATCGACTGATTCGCCAGGCTCTCGGCGACCTTCAGCGCGTGCGGTTCTTGGACGTTGTCGTCGGTGACGACGACGGCATGCGAGACCTTGCCGCGCTCGACGAGGAACCGGCCGGCGACGCCGAGGTTCTCCGTGCCGATTTCAATATCGTAGCTGCGCTCGGCCAGGTTCACGCGAACGGTTTGGGCGGAAGTACTCACGCAACGCGCTCCTGCTACTGCACTTTGATTTCCTTGTTCACTTCAATCAGGTTTCCACCGGGATCCCGGAAATGAAAACATCGAATTCCCCAGTCTGTTTGATCGTGGGGCTCGTTCATGGGAATAACCCCTTTCTGTTGTACCGAATCATAGGCGCCGTCGACATCTGGAGGGCTAACTCGTATTATACGAATACTCCCTGTCCGGAGAAGTGGAGTCCGCCGCCCCGAGCAATGCAAAGCCGCGACCAGTGGTCGCAGAAACCACGCCCCACCGCCGCCAATGGCGGCGGCCTTACATGGGGAGTGTTGCCGCCAGTGCGATGCCCGCCAGCGTGAGGTGCGGAACGTGGTGGGCATGGGGACCGAGCAGTTCGGCCACGGCGGGGCCCGCGCCCCCGGTCAGAAAAATCTCCGGCTCACCATCGAAATCTTTCGAGAACCGCCCGACCAGCTCGCGGATCGCGCCGACCGCACTCCAGTAGAGGCCCGACCGCATGGCCGCCGTGGTTTCGGCGCCGATGGCGGGCGGCGGCGTGCTGAGTTCCGACATTTCGATCATCGGCAGCAGGTCGGTGAACTCGTGCATTGCCCGGGCCGACATCCCGATCCCCGGTACGATGGCCCCGCCGCGAAACGCCCCATCGGCCGAGACCAGGTCGACCGTGATCGCCGTGCCCACGTCGACCACCACCGCCGGCCGGGCCGCCGCGCGAAGCCGATTGGCGGCCACGGCGTCCAAGAGCCGATCAATACCGACCATGTCGGGCCGCTCAAGCGTCACCGCAATCGGCAGATCGTCGGCGGCCAACAGCGTCGCCGGATCGGCCGGCCGATGCTCGCGAATCCAATCGAGCAACCGCGTGGTGGTCGGGCGGTTCACGCTGCCGATCCACCAGTGGGTCTGCGCTACGCCGATCTCTTTCAACCACGGCGGCAGCCGGTCCCACTCCGGCCGCCGGCCGTCGAGCATGATCGTTGTCCGCGGCTCGGGCAATTCATCGCCACCGTCCGCGCCAAAACACCCGAGCTTGATCCGGGCGTTGCCCACGTCGACGGCGATGACGGGTAACGGCGGCATGAAACTCGATATCGATAGGGGGTAACACCGGTCGCCAATCACGATGGCGGCGACTAACACAGCTTACGGAACTCTTCGACGGTTAGACCAGCGTCTTTGAGTATCCCCGCCAGTGTCCAACGGTTCACAGGATTATGGCGGGGGATCATGACGATCGCTTCATCATTGGTCATCACCACGTGCTTGCCCTGGCGCAGGACTCGAAACCCGGCTTTCTTCAAAG
>JAUWWA010000401.1 GCA_030617125.1 Pirellulales bacterium
ATCGGACTCGTCGACATAGGTATAGTCGGTGTTGGTGTAGGTGGCTCCGAGCGAGCGCGGAGGAAGTCCCGTGCCCTGCATGACGAATTCCTGCGTTCCGGTATTCCGGCACTCGGCCCCGGCCGCCACGGCGATATCGGCACTGCCCGTCGCGTCGATGACCACGTCGGCGAGCACCACGCCGCGTCCCTGGGGTGTGGCGACGACGGCGCCCACAACACGATCGCCGTCGACATAGGCGCCGCAGCCGAGCGTGCCGAACCAGATATCGGCGCCCGCCTCAAGCAAGGCTTTTCGGTGCCACTCCATGCGTCGTTCGATGATCCAGGAGGGCGCGGGGGGCGCCCCGCCGCCCACTTCCGCCGTGTAACCCACGCGGTTGCCGTTGCAATAGCTGCTGATGTAGCCGGTCGTGCCCACGCCTCCCAGGCCGTAGAGATATTCGACAACCAGGGTTTTGGCGCCTTGCCGCGCGGAACCGACGCCCGCCGGCGCGCCGGCCGTGCCTCCGCCGACAACCACCACGTCGTACCGGCCCAGGACGGGCAATGCTCCGGGCATTTGCCCGACGGTGGACAACTGTTGGCCCGGCCGAACTCCGACGAGAACCTCGCGGACGTCGCCCTCGGCGGCCGGATGGGGAACCGGCTTACCCGGCAGATGGGCGCCGGCCGGTTGGGCAGTCTCCGCTGCATCGCGTGCTGCCGCGCGGCCGATGCGCGCGCCCATCTCGATCAACGAAACAGGCCGCAAAAGAGCCTCGGCCTGCTCGCGAGAGACATCGGCCGAGCCGCCCAGAACATACAGGCGGTCCACGCCGCGAGGTCGAAACGCTCCCACCGGCAGGCTCTCGACGTTCCGCCATGGACCTTGCGCCGTGGTTTCTCCATGCATGGCATCCGGAGGGACTTGGAAAAACATGTCGGCCGTGATCTGCTGCTCGGGATGATAAGTCAGCGTCCGGGCTTGCTGGTCGGCGGCGGCCCAGTCGGCAGGACAATCGGCCGCGACCGGCAGGTGCAAGGTGTATTCGATCACCTGAAACTCACCGCTTGAGGTCCGCGCCGGATTCGGATGCCGGCCCCGAAACGGCGGCGAGATCGTCCTTGCCGTCATCGACGGCCCCTCGCAAATTTGGCCGCCGATCACCACGCGTTTTAACGTCTGGATTCCGCCCGAGAACGGGCGGAAGTCGGCGCCGGCCAGCCGGGCGACGCGGGCACGGGCGGTGGCGTCGACGATCGTTTTGGCCAGTACAGCTTGACGTCCCGCTCTATTGGTCATGACGACGCCGCAAACCCGGCCCTCCGAGTCGCGAAGGACGTCCGTCACGTAACAACTGTAAAGGAACTCGACGCTTGCGGCCAACAGAGCCTTGTCGAGGACCGATTTGACGTGCATGGGCCGTGGCATGGGCCTGGTCGCCGTTTGCTCTTGAGGTTTCCCCTGGCCGCAGCCGATCAGTTCCACTTCGCCCACCAGCATGCCCGTCGCGGCGGAATGCTTTTGGAGAAAGAGTTTCACGTATCGCGCCGTGGCGTTCAGATTGGCCGAGGCGCCAGCCAGGTTCGTGACGATTTGCTTCGAACTGGCCGTGGTGGCGCATCGTTTGGTCCAGTTCTTACCGTCGTCACTGGTGAAGACCTCCACGTTGCCCACCCGACGTACATTCTTACCGCTGCCGCTATCGAAACACATCAGCCGGAACGACGCAATCTCTTGCGGTCGGCCCAGGTCGAAAACCAGGTTTACGTCGTCGTTGTACTGCACGCTGTCTCGGACGGCGTCGTGCCAACGTCCGTCGCGAAGCACCGAGGGCGGATCATGATCCTTGTGCAAAGCATCGCTCGGTTGATCGGCTCGGTAGGTATATTGCAGGCGGTTGGGATGCGGAATCTCGGGTGTGGAGGTGGATTTCGCATCCTCGGTGAAAATCGCTTTTGCCAGGAGGGAAGAAGGCGTTTCTCCGTCCTCGAGCCAGAGCCGCAAGGTGGCCGTCATGTCGTCGCCCAAGTAGGGGCGCTCCGCGGCCAAGAAGACCTTGGCACCCTGCTCGGCCGCCGCGACGGCCGCCGACACCGCGCCGGTGCCGCCGCCGACCACGACCAGATCAACCTCGTAGGCGACGGGGATCTCTCGGCCAGACTGGTTGACCAGCGGTGAGCCGACCGCCACCGACGACAGAGAGCAACATAGTCCGATGATAGTCAGCATATGAAACCCTGCGTTCATGGCAATACCTTGCTCTTGATCGGATCCGTTCAACTCAACCTACCAACTTAATGATAAAACCTCTCGCCTCCAAAAGTCCGTTTGGGGGAAAATAATCAGTTTGGAGTCGTCCGGTGCCGGTCCCCCGGCCGAAACGGGCGGCTTTGCCTCTTCCGTCCCTGAAACCCACGGTCTCGCCCCTGTGAGCTTTCGCTGGCTTCCGTGCCGACGCTTTCATCCTGCGGCGTCCGGTCGTCCTGCGACGTCAACTGCTGACGTCAAAACAAAGTTCGGTTTTCTCACACCTCCTTACCCTTTTGGGCAGTTCGAGGCCCCGATCCGCGGAGACCACAACGCCGAGCCTTAGCCTTCAGGCGAACGCCCGTCGAGCCACATACTTGTATTTTTTACAAAGAGTCGCCCCCCTGTCAAGCAAATTCTTTTGCACTTCCTGCCGAATTTTTTGGACTTTCTGCCAAATCCCCCCCGAACGGGGCCGGGGAAAGACGGCGCACCCCCCCCGTTGGGGCTAGTCGGGACAAAATCCGCGCTTAAGATCGCTGCCGCGGCGACGGGTTATCCGCGCATCTGCTGTCGGTACGCCGCCGGCGTTTGGCCGACCAGTTCGCCCATCGCGCGGGTCAGGTATTGCACGTCGCGGAAGCCCGCCTCGCGGGCGACGTGCTTGATCGGAAGATGCGTGCCGGCCAACAGCTCCTTGGCCCGGCCGAC
>JAUWWA010000006.1 GCA_030617125.1 Pirellulales bacterium
ACGGCCATATCGTGACCGCTGCGCCCGCTAAACGAATAAGCCGCGACACTATGTTTTCGCTGAAGGACCTCCCGTGACCACCAAACCCCGCAGTCTCGGCGACGTCTTGCACGAGTTCAGCCAGCACCGCCGGCTGATGCAGGAAGAACTACAGAAAGTCATCATCGGCCAGGCCGACGTGATCGAACAGATCTTCGCCGCCGTTTTCACCCGTGGACACTGCCTGCTGGTCGGCGTGCCGGGCCTGGCCAAGACGCTGAGGGTCAGCACGCTGGCCCGGATCCTCGACATCCAGTTCAAGCGGATCCAGTTTACGCCCGACCTGATGCCTTCCGACATCACCGGCACCAACGTGCTGGAAGAGGACGAGCGCGGCCGGCGCGACTTCCGGTTCGTCCACGGGCCGATTTTCACCAACATCCTGCTGGCCGACGAAATCAACCGCACGCCGCCCAAAACCCAGGCCGCGCTGTTGCAGGCGATGCAGGAGCGGGAAGTGACCGTCGGCAAACAAACGTACAACCTGCCCGACCCGTTCTTCACCATCGCCACGCAGAACCCCATCGAGCAGGAAGGCACCTATCCGCTGCCCGAGGCCCAGTTGGACCGCTTCATGTTCGACATCAAGGTCGATTACCCCAGCGCCGACGAAGAGCAGCAAATCCTGGCCAGCACCACCCGAGGCCAGGAGGTCGAAGTCCGCAAGGTGCTCTCCGGCAAGGCGATCCTGAACCTGCAAAACCTGGTGGGCAAGGTGGCGGTTAGCGAGTACATCGTCCAATACGTCTCGCGGCTGGTCCGCGCCACGCGCCCGAAGGACGACTCCGCGCCGGAGTTCATCCGGGAACTGATCGACTGGGGAGCCGGCCCGCGGGCAGGGCAGTTTCTCATCCAGGGCGGCAAGGCGCTGGCGGCCATGGACGGGCGGTTCTCGGTCTCGATCGAGGACGTGCAGAAGATTGCCATCCCAGTTTTGCGCCACCGTATCAGCACGAACTTTCAAGCCCAGGCCGAGGGCATGACCAACGAAGATATCATCGAGCGCCTGATCCGCGAGACGCCGCCGCCGGTGATACCGAAGTATGAGAAGTAGAGGAGAGGGGAGAGAGGAGAGGGAAGACTCCTGTAGGTCAGGCTCTGCCTGACATCCCATAACGTGTTAACGATTCAACACTATGCAATAAGGTCTAAGCCTATGTTAAACCATTCTTATTTCCGAATCGTATTGTCGGTTATTTGTTTTACGCAGATATCTGTTCTGGGTTGTGGCAGTGCTCGACTGGAAGCCGAACGTGCGAAAGCGGAATCTCAAGTTAATCGCTGGGCTGACAAGCTCGACAGTCAAACAACCAATACAGGTGTCTATATTCGCCCTGAGAAAAATGTGCTTCCTGAGCAGGACCCTTGGGGTGCATCGCTAGTGGTTGACTACTCACAAGGTGGTGCGGCAGAAATTCTGGTTGTACGATCATTTGGCCCGGATGGTGTTTCTCATACCAAAGATGATATTACGGCAAATCGCTCCACGATTAACCTGAAGGGTATTGGTGAAGGCATCAAACAAAATATGTCCGAAGTGGCAGAAGAAACTGCCAAGGGTACTGTCCGCGGCTTGATTCGAGGTGCCAAAGAGGGTGTTAAGGAAGCGTTTTCCCAAAAGGATGACAAGGTCCCTGAAGGAGAGAAGTGATTGAGAGAGGAGAAGAGTATGAAGCAGTAGTTCGTTATTCGCTCCCCTCTCTCATCACTCCCCGCACCCCCATGTCCACTGCCGAAAAATACCTGAAGCCGGAAGTAATCAATCAGATTAAGCGGCTGGATCTCCGCGCGCAGTTCATTGTGCGGGGATTTTTGCAGGGTTTGCACGCCAGCCCGTTCCACGGGTTTTCGGTCGAATTCAGCGAGCACCGCAAGTACACGCCCGGCGACGACCCCAAGGACATCGACTGGCTCGTTTATGCCAAAACCGACAAGTACTACGTCAAGAAGTTCGAGGCCGAGACAACCATCACCGGCTACCTCGTGATGGACCTGAGCCGGTCGATGGGCTACACGTACCGGCAGGATTTGACGAAGCTCGACTACTCGATCTGCCTGGCCGCCGCGCTGTGCTACCTGATGATCCACCAGCAGGACCCGGTCGGGTTGCTGACGTTAGACCGGAAAATCCGCAACAGCCTGGCGCCCAAGGCGCGGCGCAAGCAGATCGGCGACGAGCTCTCGATCTTGGCGAACCTCAAGCCGCAGGGCGAAACCGACATCGCCAACAGCCTCGTGCAGGTGGCCGCCATGCTCAAGCACGCCAGTTTGGTGATGATCTTCTCCGACCTCCTGGCCGAGCCCGAGCCGGTGCTCGAGTCGCTGTACCGTTTGCGCCACGGCGGGCACGATGTGATCCTGTTCCACGTCCTCGACGAGGCGGAGATCGCGTTTCCCTTCGGCGGCATGGTCGAGCTGAAAGACCCGGAAACCGGGCAGCGGCTGGCGCTGGACGCCGACGGATTCCGCCGCGACTACCTGGCGGAGGTTGCGTCCTTCCGCGAGACCTACCGCCGGGAATGCTTCCAGGCGGGCATCGAATACGTGCCGCTGGACACCAGCATGCAGTTCGACAAGGCGTTGACGGAGTACCTGGTCCGGCGGTCCTCGCGGGGGTGAGGAATAGCACATTGCACATTGCAGGAACGCACATTGAGAATTGACTGAGTTACATCATGCCAGCCCTGTGCGGGAAGCGATCCGTCGCTACGATTTCTGGAGAACTTTGCCCCTCGAATCCTGAACCCTGAATTCTGAACCCTGAACCCTGCAGCAATGACCTTCGTCACCCCCCTACTGCTGGCCGGAACCGCATTGGTCGTGCTGCCGATCGTGCTGCACTTGACCATGCGCCGCAAGCCGAAGCTGCTGGAGTTTCCGGCATTGCGGTTCATTGAGAAGCGGCACGACGCGAACCGGCGGCGGATGCGGTTGCAGCACTTGTTGTTGCTGCTGTTGCGTTGCGCCGCGATCGCCTTGCTGGCGGCGGCCTTGGCCCGGCCGAGAATGAAGCTCGGCGGGGCGTTGGGCAGCCAGGAAGCGCCGGTGGCGGCCGCGCTGGTCGTCGATACCGCGGCGCGCATGGAGTATCGGCACGACAACGAAACTCGGCTCGAGGCCGCACAACGGCTCGGCCAGTGGCTGTTGACCCAGCTTCCCCCGCAAAGCGAGATCGCCGTGCTCGACACGCAGCTCGGCTCCGCCGCCGCGTTCCAGGTCGATCGCGGCGCGGCCAAGCAGCGCATCGAGCGATTGGAGAGCGGCGCCAATGCGCAACCGTTGACGCAACTCGTCGAGAAGGCCCTGCGGCTGCTCGCCGAGAGCGACTTGCCGCGGAAGGAGGCCTATGTGTTTACCGACCTCGCCCGGGCGGCATGGCCCGACGAGTCGGCCGCCGCACTGCAAGACCTGTTGACCGAGGTTCCCGGCGTGACCGTCTACGTAATCGACGTCGGTGTCGAGGAGCCGAGCAACTATGGCTTGGACGAACTGCGACTTTCCGGCCAGGTGCTTTCCAACCGCGGCGCGCTGGCCGTCGAGACGGAGCTTTACCGCAGCGGTCCGGGCGCGGCCGGAGACGACAACACAGGGGTCGACGAGGATATGCGCGCGGGGAACGTGGAGGTCCCGCTGCGGGACTCGAACGGCACGCGCGCCGTTGAACTCTTCTTAGAGGATGACGAAGGCAACATGCAGAAACGACGAGCCGAGAGCTACGCGTTCGGCTCGGGTGAGTCGCGGCGGGTTGATTTCCGCGTCGGTTCGCTGGAGATCGGCACGCACCAGGGCTTCGTGCGGATTGTGGGCCAGGACGGCCTGGCCGCGGACGACACGCGGTACTTCACCGTCGAGGTCCGGCCGGCGTGGCGGATCCTGGTGGCGGCGCCGAAGCCGGCCAAGCGTTACGCATTGTCCCTAACCGAGGCGCTGGCGCCGGCGGTATTTCGCAAGCGGGGCCAGGCCCGATTCGATTGCCGCGTTGTCGACTTGAACGCGTTGCGGAAGATGTCGCCGACGGATGTCGCGGAATCCGCGGCGGTGTGTTTGGTCGACCCGACGCCGCTTGCACCGGCGGTATGGCGGAAGTTGGGCAACTTCGCCTCGGACGGCGGCGGCGTGGCGATTTTCTTGGGCCGCAACGCCGGCAAAGTCACCTCGTTCAATGCATCGCAGGCCCAGGAGTTGCTGCCAGGCAAGCTGCTGCGTCAGGCCCGGCGGCCCGACGGCGACTTGCACCTTGCCCCACGCGATTACCAGCATCCGATCCTCTCGGCGTTTCGGTCGATCAGCGGCGCGGTCCCCTGGATCGACTTCCCCGTGTTCCGCTATTGGGAACTGGAGAAGCCCGTCGGCGCCGTGCTACTGCTGAGCGACGGCCGGCCGGCGCTGCTGGAGCGGCCGCTGGGCGCCGGCCGCGTGCTGACCATGACTACGCCCGTTTCCGACGATCCCAATCGCAAGGCGTGGAATCTGCTGCCGGCCGGCGAAGCGTGGCCGTTTCTGATCCTCGTCAACGAAATGATGTCGTACCTGGTCGGCAGCGGCGATCAGCAGTTGAACTACTCCGCCGGGCAGACGGCCGTGCTGCAAATGGATTCCGGCACCCGGTACCGCAGCTACCTGTTGACCGCCCCCGGCGGAATGAAGTCTCCGCTCTCGGTCGACGTGGGGCGGCATCAGCTCGTGATCACGGCGACCGACCAGGTCGGCAACTACCGCGTGCAGGCCGGAGGAACCGTCTCGGGCGTCGACCGCGGCTTCAGTGTCAACCTCGCGCCCGGGCAAACCGAGCTTCAACGCATCGACCAGAAAGAACTCGCCGAGGTGTTCGGGCCGCTCGAATACCGCGTCGCCCGAACACGCGACGAAATCGAACGCAGCGTCAGCACCAGCCGCGTCGGGCGCGAACTGTTCGGGCCGCTAATCCTGTTGGTCGGGGTGTTGCTGGCGCTGGAGTACGTGGTGGCCAATCGATTCTACAGAGAATAACCAGTATGAATGACTTCGTCATTCATCATTCATCATTTATCTGGACTTTTGCAAAATGCGGATTCAACGTCCCCTCTTCCTCTGGGAGAGGGTTAGGGTGAGGGCTGGTGGCCCAAGAATGCCTTGCCTTGCTTGTGTGCTTTTCCTATGCCCTCACCCCCTGCCCCTCTCCCAGAGGGAGAGGGGACCAATTTGCAAAAGTCCAGATTTATCCTTCATCCTTAAACAATGACCCGCTTCTCCTTCAATCCCGTCGGCGACAGCTACCTGCTGGTGGTCGTTGCTGCGCTGGCGCTGCTGGGCCTGCTGGTGCTGCGCGAGCGGGTTGCCGCGCCGCGCCGCGCGGCGCTCGTCGCGCTGCGAATCGGCGTGATCGTGCTGATTATCCTGGCGATGCTCCGGCCGACGCTGATCTACACCGAGGTGAAGCGGCAGTCGGCCACGCTGATCGTCCTGGTCGACCAGTCGCGGAGCATGTCGGTGCCCGACGCCGTCGGCGGCCGAACGCGCTGGGAGTCGCTTACTCGTTCGCTCGCCGCGGCCGAGCCGGCGCTGGCCAAGCTGGCCGAGGACTTCGAGCTGAAGGCGTATACGTTTGACTCGAAGGCCCGTCCGGTGGAGGTCCGCGACGGCCACAGCACGCTGCCGGAAGCGCCCGAGGGCAAGGAAACGGCCATCGGCTTCGCCTTGGAAGAGGTGCTGCGCAGGGAGGCCGGCAAGCGGCTGCTGGGCGTGATCGTCCTCAGCGACGGTGCGCAGCGGGCCTACGCGCCGCGCGACCTGCCGCCACAGACGGCCTCCGCAAGGCTCAAGCATCTCGGCTATCCGCTGTTCACCTTTCCGCTGGGGCAAGCGCGCGGACTGGGCGAGGCCAAGGACGTCGCCGTGAAGCAACTGTTGGTCAATCGGAGCGTGTTCGTCAAGAACGAACTGGCCGTCGCCGGGCAGGTGCGTGTCGACGGGTTCGTCAATCGTGAAATCCCCCTGCGCTTGCTATTCGAGACTTCGCCCGGCGCCATGGAACCGGTCGCCGAGCAGACGCTCAGCGCCACCGTCGACGGCCAATTGTTGCCGATCAAGCTCAGCTACGCGCCGCAGTTGCCCGGCGAATATAAGCTGACGCTCGAAGCGGTGGGGCAGCCGGGCGAGCTGGTCACGACGAATAACCGGCTCAGCACATTCGTCAACGTGCTCAAGGGTGGGCTCAACGTGCTGTACCTTGAAGGGGCGTTGCGCGTCGAGCAGAAGTTCATCCGCCGTGCGCTCGATGCCTCGCCCGATATCAACGTCGATTACGTCCTGATCGATCCGCGTCGCGCGGAAACCCGCCCCGGCGATATGGCGGAGCGATTCCAACCGGGTAAGTACGACGTTTATCTGCTGGGCGACCTCGATGCCACCGCCTTCGCCGGCGACGAGCTCAAAGACCTCGCCGAGGCCACGAACCGCGGCGCCGGGCTGATGATGCTCGGCGGATTCCACAGCTTCGCGCCCGGCGGATACGCCGCCACGCCGCTGGCCGACGTGCTGCCGGTGAAGATGAACCGCTTTGATCGCCAGCCGCTCGATGGGCCGATCCGCGGAGACCTGCACCATGCCGGGCCGCTGCGGATGCGGCCGACGCCCTTCGGCCTGCTCCACTTCACGCTGATGTTGGCCGGCTCGCGCGAGGAAAATCTCGCCGTCTGGTCGCAGTTGTCGCCGCTGGAAGGGGCCAATAAGTTCAAACCCGAACGGATAAAGCCCGGGGCGCTCGTCCTGGCAAACGCCGGAAGCAATATACCGCTGCTGGTCGCAGGCAACTACGGCGGCGGCCGGGTGATGGCCTTCGCCGGCGATACGACCTGGCGCTGGTCGATGCGCGGGTTCGATACCGCGCAGAAGCGGTTCTGGCGCCAACTCATCCTATGGCTCGCCCGAAAAGATCAGGCCGCCGAAGGCGCCGTCTGGGTGCGATTGCCGAAGCGGCGGTTCGCGCCGTCGCAACGAGTGGAGTTCACCGTGGGCGCGCGCTCGGCCTCCGGCGAACCGATTCCCGACGCGACGTACAAGGCCCAGGTCGTGCTGCCCGACGGCGCGCGGCGCGAATTGCGGTTGATGCGCGAGGACGAGCAAACGGCCGGTTCGCTGCGCGACACGCAAGCGGCGGGCGACTACGCGATCGAAGTGACGGCCACGCGCGACGGCGAGCCGTTGGGCAGCGCCCGGGCACGATTCCTCGTCTTCCAGCAGGACCTCGAACTCGACAACGCGGCGGCCGATACCTCATCGCTCGAAAACCTCGCCGCGATCACCGGCGGCGAGTCGCTCGCCGTGGAACAACTCGGCGACCTCATCGAGCGGCTCGCCACGCAGACCGAACACCTCGAAGTCGAGCACGAAACCAAGCGCACCTTCTACGACACGTGGCTGCTGCTCTGGGCGGTGGTCGGCCTGCTGGGCGTCGAGTGGTTCCTGCGGAAGCGCTGGGGGCTGGTGTAGCCTGCCCGTGCATTCAACTGCTCGGATGCGTTTCCTTGGGCAGGCGTTGAAGGACGAAGTCATACACGCGGCGCGCCACGTCCAGGTAACCACGGGCCTGTTCGAGCGACGGCGCCGGGCCCGGCTCGGGATACCGAAAACGCACGGCAAACTCGGTCAGTGCGCCCGCCGAGCTGCGCCACTGGTTGAACGAATGGTCTTGATCCACACAGAGAATGAGCAGGTACTCGATATTGTGCGACCATTCGAACTCAACGTCTCGATACACGAGAAAACCCTTCAGCGCCTTCTCGACCGCCTGCTGACAGTGGAAACAGGCGTCTTCGGCCAACGATGCACCATGGCTCACATCGACTTCGGCGGCGCACAGGTCAACCGTTGCGCGTTCCAGCCACAGCTTGACCAACTCGAGTTCCGGCGGCATAGACCAACTTCCCTTTCTGGGTCGCCTCGTGCGGTAGCGAAAATCGGACCGGTGCCCACTTGTCCATTGCACTGCGGTGGAATACCAAGATATCTACGGGCACACGTAATCCCCACAGTGATAAGCGGCCCTGGTTGGCTAGCTGCCAGCGATCGCCTGCATTGTCCGGCACAACTACCAGGAAATCCAGGTCGCTATGCTTGTGCGGCGTTCCGTGCGCATGGGAGCCGAACAGGTAAATCTCCAGCGGATGGAGTGCCTCGACCAGCCGCTCCACGATCTCGTCCATCAGGCCTGGCGGTAGTTTTTGCATAAATCAATTCTATCGGACTGCCTCACCATCAAGCCAAGGAGTCTGACGCCCGCCGGCATCGGCGACGACCGTGGGCTTGGAAGACTGGCTTCGCACGAACCATCCGGAATTCCTCGCGGGGTGAAGGCGCCGGTGCTCAAATGAGGCAGCCCCCCCATTTGGGGCTACTTGCGCGAGGCAGCGTGGCGAACAATTCGGCGTTGCCCTCTGGTGGCACGCCGATTGCGGCGACGACGTCAATTAAGCAGGCTGCGGAAGCCTTGTGGCCGCCGCGAGAACCCTAAGTCTAAGCTACGCTTGAGAATACGGCAAAGACCCATTACAGTGAGGGTGTCCGGAAATTTGGTGTGCCGCTGTTTCGCCGGAAGCAGTGCCTTCGGTCAGTTCGCCGTGCTTGCCTGACGCCAGGGAGTGGCGCACCAGGTTGATCCACGCAGAGACGCTCCAATTCCTCCATGAGCACCGAATCATCACTCGACCCCCAACTGATCGAACAAACCAAGCAGCAAATCCGCTCGCTGGTGGGCGAGATTGCGCAGTTGTCGAAGGAGGAGCTTTCGCCGGAGGAGTTTTACGGGCAGTTCCTCACGCGGGTGGTTTCGGCGTTGGCGGCGGTCGGCGGGGCGGTGTGGACCCTCAACGACGAGGGCCGGCTCGCCCTGCAATATCAGATCAATATCCAACAAACGAAGCTCCGCGAGAATGAGGAGGGCCAGGCCCAACACGCCCGGCTGCTCTACAAGGTGCTCAGCGGCGGCGAGGGAGCACTGGTCCCGCCCCACAGCGGCGCCGGCGAAGAAGAAGCTGAGGGGGCCGCCAATCCCACCGACTTTCTGCTGGTGCTCGGGCCGCTCAGGACCGACCTTGAGGCGGCCGGCGTGCTGGAGGTCTTCCAGCGCCCCGAGGCGGGGCCCAACACCCAGAAGGGATATCTCCGCTTCATGTTGCAGATGTGCGAGTTGGCCGGCGACTACCTGAAAAGCCACCAGCTTCGGCACTTTTCGCACCGACAGGCGCTCTGGACGCAACTGGAAGACTTCACTCGCGTAGCGCACACCTCGCTCGATCCGCGAGAAACGGCCTACACGATCGCCAACGAGGGCCGGCGGCTGATCGAGTGCGATCGCCTCAGCGTGGCGATCCGCAAGGGCCACAAGTGCCATGTCGAGGCCATCAGCGGCCAGGACCTCTTCGATAAGCGATCGAACATCGTCCGGCTGTTGGGCAAGCTGGCCACGGCGGTGGTCGCCACCGACGAGCCGGTCTGGTACACCGGCGAAACGCGCGACATGGCGCCGCAGGTCGAGGACGCCGTGCAGGAGTACGTCGACGAGTCGCACTCGAAGACGGTAGCCGTGCTGCCGCTGAAGCGTCCCCCGGTGGCCGAGGAGGAGGAACCGGACCAACACGGCGAGCCGGAGCCGCCGATCGCCGCGCTGATCGTCGAGCAGATCGAAGACAGTCGCGTCCCGCCGGCGATGGTGCAACGCGTCGAGGTCGTTTCTCGACACAGCGCGACCGCGCTGGCCAACGCCCTGGAACATCAGAACCTTTTCCTGATGCCGCTGTGGCGCACAATTGGGAAGGCGAAGTGGGTGCTCCACGCCCGGACGCTGCCGAAAACGCTCGCCATCATCGGCGTTGTGCTGGCGGTGCTGATCGCTTTGGCCGTCTGGCCGGCCAATTTCAAGCTGCACTCGAAGGGCACGCTGGAGCCGACCCAACGGCACGACGTCTTCGCCGACATCGAGGGCGTGGTCGCCGCAGTGAGTGTCAAACACGGCGACGCGGTTGCGAAGGACCAACTCCTGGCCACGCTCCGCAACACCGACCTGGAAGTCGAGATCACCGACATCATTGGCCAGCGCGCCACCACCGGCAAACAAATCCTCTCCGTCCGACGGCGCTTGAAGGAAAAGGGGTTGACCATCGAGGAGCGGAACCGGCTCTACGGCGAGTTGGCCGCCTTGAACGAGAAGCGCCGCAACCTTGACACGCAATTCTCGCTCTACCAGAAGAAGCGCGAACAGTTGGAGGTCCGCAGCCCCCTTGGCGGCCGGGTGATGAGCTGGGACCTGTACCGCCGGCTGATCAACCGCCCGGTGCAGCGGGGCCAGGTGCTCATGGAAGTCGCCAATCCCGCCGGCCGTTGGGAACTCGAACTCCACATGCCCGAGGACCAAATCGGCTTCATCACCAAGGCCCAAATTGACTTGTACGAGAACCTTCGCAAACGCCTGCGCAAAGAGTTGCGAGCTGCCTTGTCTAAGAAACTTTCGTCGAAGGTGCTCGAAGCGGAGGTCGCCAAGGCGCCGGATGCACAGTTAAGCGCCAAGCTGCGCGAGTTGCTCGGTCCGTCGTTGCGAAAAGACGTGCAAGGCCGGCTCAAGAAAATCATCAAGCGACTGCAGGACGAGAAACCCAAAAAGAAACCGGCCAAACCTTCGGCGCAGGCGCTGCCCGACGGGCCAAACGCCGTGTTGCGACGCCAGCTCAACGCCGCCATGCAAGCGGCGACGTATGCCGAGATGCGAGCCGCCCTGCGCAAGGTGCTGCGCGACGCTGCCGACGCCGACCTGCGCGCCCGCCTGCAAGAACTCCTCAGCGACGGCCTCGACGACCGGCTGCCGGTTTCTTTTCAACTGGAGACCGATCCGGGCAGGGACTTCGCCGGGAAGGTTCAGGAGATCCACCGTAGGGCGGAGGTCCGCGGCGATGAGGGCAACACGGTGTTGATCAAAGTCGCCATCGAGAAGGAGGACTTGCCGAGTCTTCGCTCCGGGGCCACGGTCAACGCCAAGGTCTACTGCGGCCGGCGCTCGATTGGATACGTTTGGTTCCACGACTTCATCGCGTTCGTTCAGTCCCGGATATTGTTTAGATACTTCTGACCAATTACCAAGGAAGTTTCCGCCATGCGAACTCGCGTCATTGCGTTTTGTGTGCTGCTTGCGGCCGGTGTGTCGCCGCGCGGAGCTTCGGCCGAATCGGTCAAGCTGCCGGACTGCCTGGTTTCGCTCATTCAAGAAGTCCAGGTGCCGGCGCAGGAAGCCGGCGTGCTCGAGGCCGTGGCCGTCAAGGAAGGCCAACAGGTGAAGGCCGGCGATCTGCTGGCCAAGATCGACGACACGCACGCGCGGATGCAACTGAGGGTGGCCGGTTTCAAGCTCGCCGTCGCCAAAGAGGAGGCCGCCAACGACGTCCATGTTCGCTATGCCACGGCCGCGGCGAAAGTGACCGAGGCCGAGTATCTCATGAATGTGGAAGCCAACCGGAAAGTCCCCGGCTCGGTTGCGAAGATTGAGCTACGCAAGCTGCTTTTGACCCATCGCCGCACCGTGTTGGAGATTGAGCAGGCCCGGATGAACCAACGGATTGCCGGCCTGGAGGCGCAGGTCAGCCAGGCGGAGGTCGACGCGGCGCAAGAGAACCTCCGGCGCCGGCGGATCACCTCGCCGCTCAACGCCGTGGTGGTGGAGTTGTATCGTCACGCGGGCGAGTGGGTTCAGCCGGGCGATCCGGTCATGCACATCGTCCAGGTCGACCGCTTGCGGATCGAGGGCTTTCTGAACGCCGAAAAGGTCTCGCCCGGCGAAGTCGACGGCCAACCGGTCACGGTCGCCGTGCAACTCGCCCACGGCCGTGCTGAAGAGTTCGAGGGCAAGATCGTTTTCGTGAGTCTGCAAGTCCAGGCGGGCGGGGAGTACCAGGTTTGGGCCGAGGTGGACAACTGCCCGGACCGCCAATCCGGCCGCTGGCTTTTGCGGCCGGGCCTGCCGGCGAAGATGACCATCCAACTGAAATGATGAATGATGAATGATGAATGATGAATGATGAATGTGAACGGCTCGTGAATGCATCATTCATCATTCAGCATTCCATCTTCCGCCCATGGTTACGCTGCACGACAGCCTGCTTTCGAGTTCCGCCCGGGCCATGCCGATCCGGAAGCGGCCCGATCTCTCCGCGCGGCGGCAGCAGTACCTGGGCCAGAGCTACTGGGTGGTGAAGGAGCCGGTCGGGCTGAACTACTTCCGGTTTCAGGACGAGGAGTACGCCATCCTCCAGATGCTCGACGGCAACACCAGCCTCGATGAGATCAAGGAGCGCTTCGAGGCCGAGTTCCCCCCGCAAAAGATCACGCTCGAGGAGTTGCAGCAGTTCCTGGGGATGTTGCACCGCAGCGGGCTGGTCACCACGGCCGCGCCGGGACAGGGACACGAGCTGCGCAAGCGCCGCGACGAACGCCGGCGGAAGGAAATCCTCGGCGCGTGCTCGAACATCCTGTGCATCCGTTTCAAGGGCTTCGATCCCGAACGGACTCTCAACTGGCTGTATCCGAAGGTTCGCTGGTTGTTCTCGCCGGTGACGGTGGCGCTATGCCTTCTGCTGGCCTTTTCAGCGTTGACGCTGGTGGTGGTCGAGTTCAACGTGTTTTACTCGAAGCTACCGGCCTTCAAAGACTTCTTCGGAATCAATCTCCCAAACATGTTGCTGCTGGCGTTGACGCTGGGAGCAACCAAGCTCATCCACGAGTTCGGGCACGGGCTGACGTGCAAACATTTCGGCGGCGAATGCCACGAGATCG
>JAUWWA010000443.1 GCA_030617125.1 Pirellulales bacterium
AGCAACTGCTGAAGGAATTGACCGCCGCCGAAGACGATTGGGCACGATTTCTGAAGGACTTCCACTCCGACTTGAGTAAACTGCCCGAGCAGGACTTCTCCAATCCGTCACTTCTGAAAGAGTTGGTCGAGATCGAGACGGAGATCAAGATAGCGAAAGACGCTTTGCTGAAAAAGACGTTCGACGTCGCGGTGCCGTTGGAGCAGTTGGCGGCCGAGATGGCCGAGGAGTTAGTGACGAACCTTGAGAAGTGGTTGCCCGATACGCCCGACCGCGAACGCTGGAGCCAGGAGGAATCGCTCACCGACGAGAACAAGGAGGCCCCCATGGCCGAACTGCCCGGCGAGTTGGAGAACCTTATCGGCGAACTCATGGAAGAGGAAGAAGATCTGTTTGATGAGATGGAAGATGTCTCCAGCAGCGAGGCCGATTCGCTCGACAAGGGCGGCGGCTGGGACGCGCTCGACGGGCCGATCTCGAACATGAGCGCCAAGGGTGTCACTGGGAACCGCCTGCCCAACACCAGCGAGATCGGCGGCCGCAGCGGCGAGGGCCGTAGCGGGAAGTCGAGCGGAGAGTTCGTCGGCGATGAAGCCGTCGGCAAGGGTGGACGCAAAACGCCTAGCCGGTTGACCCCCGATCCGAACACCAAGGGCCAGGTCAAGGATCGCAGCAAGGATCCCACCGGCGGCGCCACAGGCGGCGGAAAGGAAAGTGGACAAGGCGGCGAAGGACTCGAAGGGCCCGTGCCGCCTTCGCCCGGTGAGCGCCGGCTTGCACGCCTCGCTGAAAAACAAGCCGAGCTGCGCAATAAGGCCGAGGGAATCGACGTGCAATTGCAGGTTACGAACTTCCACCGTACCGACCTGAAAAAGATGATCGAGTTGATGGCGCAGGTCGAACGCGATCTCCGCGCCGGACGCTACCAAA
Source organism: Pirellulales bacterium (assembly GCA_030617125.1). GTDB lineage: Bacteria > Planctomycetota > Planctomycetia > Pirellulales > Thermoguttaceae > JAUWWA01. The sequence continues at coordinate 931 of JAUWWA010000443.1, forward strand.
ACGCGCTGCGGCAACGCAAGGTGATCCTGGGCGGACTGGACAACGTGAAGCAGTATCTCGAAGGCGAGTTCGAGGTCCGGCAGGACACCACCTCGAACCTGCCGGGCGACATCCAGAAAAAACTGCTCGGCAGCATGCGCGACCCCTCGCCTGCCGGCTGGGAAGAACTCAACCGCCAATACTTCGAGCGGCTCAACACCGGCGGGAGGTCCACCGAACCTCAGGAGACTGAGGGGGGAAAAAAGGAAAAAACGAAGATTCGTGACTAGATTGACAGATGCGTTTGATTCTTTCCTTTCCAGTTTGCCTTGCGTGTCTTGCGGCGACGGCCTCGGCTGCCGAGAAGAAGGTGGTGATTCCCTTCGACTTCGTCTCGAAGTTCGACGACGGCCGGTACGGGCAGAAGGTCGGCGAATTGATCTGGAAGAAACTCGACCGTCGGCGCGGGTTCGTCATCCCAGAGACCATGCTCGATACCCGCGACTTTTGCACAAGCCGCAATCTGCACCCGTCGCCCGAACTGTCGCTGGAGAAGATGAAGAAGATCGTCCGCGACGATTTCGCCGCCCACGTCGGCATTTACGGCAGCGTCGAGCGTGTACCCGGCCATGAATGGGACGTCTATCAGGTTGTAATCAAATGCGTCGATTTCAGCGGCGGCGGCGAACCGAAGATGATCTACCAGTGCGACGCCAGAACCAAGGTGGTCAGCGAGATTCCGCACGTTTATGTGAAGCAGATGCTCGACGCGCTGTACGGTCGTACGCCGCCGCGACCGCAGCCGGTCGACCGCCGAGCCGAAGAGCACTGGAGGAAGAACCCCAATCTTGTCGCCGGCGATTTCCAGCGCGGCGCGGCCGGCGTGCCGGCAGGATGGGATTCACATTGGGAGGCCGGCGAGGTGAACCAACGCGAACCACTCGGCCGGACGATCAAGTGGTTGGCCGAAGCCGGCAACCAAACGAATCGCGTGATCCGCTTCACGTTGGACAAGCAGTTGGGCGACACCACCGGCGTGGCGTACTACAGCCATTACTTCGGCGTCGAAGAGAACGCCCGATACCGCTTTCAATGCCGCTGGCGCAGCACCGGTCCAACCGTCAAAGTGTTCGTCAAGTGCTATACTGAGCAAAAAAGAGGACCTACTACTTATTCGCCACGCGGAATAGATGAATCGCTATCTAGCCGCAAAGGCGAAATAGCGGCACGTCCCCTTGTTTATGCTCGTCGCGAGGTCTATCGCAGCCAGCAGAACCTCAAGGGGCCGGAGAACGCCTGGAACACCCACACCCAGGATTTCACCCCGAAACACACGAAGTACGCACCCCGCTGGGGCCGCGTGATGTTGTACGCCTACTTCGGTGCGGGCGAGGTCGAGTTCGACGACGTTGTCATCAAGCGGATCGGGCGATACAATAAAGATGGCAGCCAAGTTGACTCGAATCTGCCCGTTGACGGAGTGCGTTAGACAGACCATGGACACCTGAAAGGAGTGAGCCATGTCGAGCCGCGGACATATTAAGAATGGCGTTGTTGCGCCCGATGACCCGTTCCCCTGGCCGGAAGGGACAGAGGTGGTGGTTGTGCCTGCTCAACGGAAATCATTGAAAAGCCTGTTGAGCTTGCTTGGCCTAGGCGAAGTGCCGCCATCCGATCGGGAGTGCGACAAGATCCTGGAGCACATATCATGAACAGGATTATCGTGGAAGCGTCGGTCCGCGCAAAGCTCGACA
>JAUWWA010000135.1 GCA_030617125.1 Pirellulales bacterium
GGACGCACTCGGCCAGTTGCTCGCGCCGATCTGCAATCGTGTGCTGCCGTTCCAGGCGGTTCTCCTCGAGTTGTCTCATTCTGGCGTGGAGGTTGTGGAGCCGTTCCTCGCTCTTGGCCAGTTCAACCTTGACCGCGGTCGTCTCGCGGCTGCAGAGCTGGCGGTGGCCCTCCAGACGATCGATCTGCCGGTCAAGCCCGCTCAGATTCGTTTCCATCTCGGCTAACGTGGAGTCGATCTGCTTGCGCTTCTCGCGTGCCACGGCCAGCCGACTGGCGGCCTCGTCGTGCTGGACGACCGCGGCCCGGGATTCCGCGTCGAGCACCGAGCGTTGCCGGTCCCACTCGCCGCGCCGATCCTCGGCGGCAGTACTCTTGAATCGGTGTTCGGCCAAGGCGTCGACGGCGCGGCGGTGCTCGGCCGAGAGTGTTTCGACCTGGCGCCGCCGTTGCTCGACTTGCTTTTCGGCGCGCTCAGCGTCTTGTTCGGCTTGTTCGATTTTGGTTTTCAAGTCGGCCAGTTGCTGCCGCAGCGATCGCAACTGGCTGCGGCGCGCAATCAGGCCGGTCGAGGAGTGGCGCGGCCCGACGACCAACGTCCCGTCGGCATGGAGCAACTCACCGGCAAGTGTCACGAAATTCACGTCTTCGGCAGTCGACTCGGCAAGCCGGACGGCATCGGCGAGCTTCTCGACGACCCATGTCTTGGCGAGCAACCGCGCGGCCAGCGGGGCGAAACGCGATTCGGTCTCGACGAACCGGTCGGCGCGGCCGAGCACGCCCGACTGCCCCTCCAGATCGGTCCGAGCACACGGCATTGCACCGGACGACTCCTCTAGCCAGACAAACCCGACACGGCCGGGAAAGCGATTCGACTCGCTTTGGAGGTATTCCATCAGCCCGCCGCCCGGGGTGACGACCACGTGCTGGGCCATTTCGCCCAAGGCGACTTCGACCAGCGGCGCGACCTCGACACTGACATGGAACAGATCGGCCACCAACCCGCAGACACCTCGCAACGGCCCGTCGGACGAGTTCCTCGCCTGAGCGAGCACCTCCTGCACACCGGCGGAGATGCCTTCGTGGCGGCGCTGAAGCTCGTCGAGGATGGAGGCCCGTTCGGCCGCCGCGCCGTGATACTGGCGCATTGCGGCCAATTCGTTCTGCCGTGTGGCGTGTTGCGATTCGGCCTCGGCCAGTTGGGCCTTGGCGGCCGCCAGCAGCGCCTCGCGTTCCTCCACCCGACGGGAAAGCTCTCCGGTGTGACGGCGCAGCTCGTTCATTTCCGCGCCGAGCGCGTCGAGTTGACGATCAAGTTCATCCATGCGGTCCTGGCAACGCTCTCGGGCAGCCGAGGCCGCGGCGACCTGTGTTTCCAGCGCACTGCTCTCGTTCCCCAGCGCGGCCGCCGATCGCATCTTATCCATGTAGGCGGAACGACGCTGTTCGTTCTCGCCGCGGACCAGGTCCAACTCCGCCATGACTTCGGTCAGTCTGCGTTCGCCCTCGACGTGGCTCGTCGCGATCCGCTGATGATTCTCCTCGGCCGTTCGGACCGCTTCGCTCGTGTCGTGCAACTGCTGCCGCAGGTCGTTCGCGCGGAGATTCATGGCGACGAGCTGCCGCCGGTGTCTGGCGATCTCCGTTTTCAGATCTCGGCTCCTGCCGCGCTCATGCTCGACGGTCGACTCGCAACCGGCGATCCGCTCGCGGTTGGCGGCGATCCGCGACTCCGAATGGCGAATCGCTTCGTTAATCTCCCCGAGTTGATTGTCGATTTCCAACACGTTCGCTTCGACGGATTCGGCCCCGGCCACGGCGGCGTCTCGCCCCTCGGCCAACGACCGAAGCCGATGGTCGAACTCGGCCAGCCGATCGCTCAGCCGTCGCCAATCGACCAGGCCGACCTGTGTGCGCAGCTCTTGCAGCCGATCGGTATGTTCCTTGTATCGCCGGGCCTTGCCGGCCTGCATGCGGACGCTTCGCAGGCGGTTGTCGACCTCGTCGACGATGTCGGACAATCGCAACAGGTTCTGCTCGACGCGTTCCAGGCGCCGCAAGGCCTCGATCTTTCTGAGTTTGAAGCGGCTGATGCCGGCCGCCTCCTCGAAAATCAACCGCCGGTCGCGGGGGGAAGCCTGAAGGAGAATGTCGACCTTGCCCTGCTCGATCACGCTGTAGGCCTGGGTCCCCATGCCGGTTCCGGAGAGCAGGTCGCGGATGTCGCGCAGCCGGCACGGCTGGCGGTTGAGGAGGTATTCCCCTTCGCCGCCGCGGTAGACACGTCGCGTGATGTGGACCTCGGGCGTATCGGTCGGCAACCGGTTGCCCAAGTTATCGAGTGTGAGGGTGATTTCGGCGGAGTTCATCCCCCGCCGGGAGGGCGAGCCGTTGAAGATGATGTCGGCCATCTCCTTGCCACGGAGACTCTTGGCGCTCTGCTCGCCCAATACCCACTTGATCGCGTCGACGATGTTCGACTTCCCCGATCCGTTCGGGCCGACAATGACCGAGATCCCGGGTGGAAACTTAAACCGGGTCTTGTCGGCAAAACTTTTGAATCCGACGAGTTCGAGGGCCTTGAGCATAACTAATCCGCATCGTTGCCTACTATCTTACCGAAGTTCACTCATCTCGCCAGGCCGGGCTCCTTTGACTCCGACGCTTCGCTCTCTTCACCACCAGAACGGCGATACGAGCGACCCGCATTGGGCAAGGCTTCCACCTCGAATCGGCTCTCCAGCGCGCCGGCCGCCTTGGCCTCCTGCAATGCCTGGACCATGTCGGGGTACGTCCCGCCCAGTTCCACGATCGCGCGGATCACCTCGTCGACCGACGTGGAAACCGCCCGCTTCTGATCCGGTTCGCCGACCGCGTACCGGCTTACGGCGATTTCGTCGCCGCCACTACTGGTGACCATGATCTGATTGCCGGCATTGATGGCCAAGGGCGTAAGCAACCGCTGGTCCGGGCCGAAGAGCACGATTTCCGGTCGGCGGTTTCGGGTGACGTGGATCATCGCCGGCCCCTCGGTGCCCAACACATGGTAGCTGAACTGCTCGCCTAGAAACTCGCCCGAGACCAACGCGTCGCCGGGATTCATCACCGAAAGCGCGCGGAAAGCACCGTAGCGCGTCTCGGCGCTGGGCACAGCCAGTAATTCACATAGCTGTTCGTAGGCCGCGTAATCGTCCATGACACTCAGGGCGGTCAGGGCGAAGACCCGGAAGGCCGGCTCGTTCCGGGCCGCCTCGGCCAACGGCTCGGCCGCTTCGTGCCGGTCGAGGTACGCTAAGGCTTCGGCCACGTAGAATCGCACCTCTGAATTCTCCGCCCGAATCCCCTCCAGCAGCGTATCGGCGGCATCGTTGCCGACCGCCTCCAGTTCCAGTGCGGCCCCGGCAGCCGTCGACGGATCGAGCAGTCGGTCCTTCAGATTGGCCAGCCGTTGCATCCGCCCGGTGGCCGACTCCTGGAGCGCCACCGCGCGGACCACCTGCACGTACCTCGTGATGTTATCCTTGTACGTCGGGTGGACGGAAAGTTCGATATACTTGTCGGTCTTGGCCTTCGCGACGCCCATCTTCACGCCTTTGCGGAAAGTATGAAAACGCCTGTTGATCGCGTTGGCGACTCGCGAGCCGTTGACGACGGTTTGAAAGCCCGGCTTGAGCACCAGGCCGAGCGGTCGCGATTTCAAGGCGACGCCGCCACCGAGAATTCGGCCCCGACCCAGAAGTACTCGATCCTCCTTTCCAGCGGCCGAGGGATCGACCATCACCGGCCCCTGCGCCAAAGCCAGCAACTTGCCTTCACGGAACCGGCCGCGAAGCACCATCATTTCCTGCAACCGAGTCTCTAGCAGGTAGCCGCCCCGCAAGCTCGTCGTTTCACTACGGGCGGGGATACGCAGCTCGACGTCGAAGTGATCGCCCTTCTGAATGCCCGGCCGAAGCACGCCCTGAAGCACGACCAGCGCCGTATTGGGCGAAGCCAGCACGGCGTTCGGCTTCTTCACGCCGCGTTTCTGCATGTCGTCCAACAAGGCGGCCCGCTGCGGCGAAGGGGTCGGGTCGCTGCCGGCGCCCTGCAAACCGGTCACCAGCCCCACCGCTTCCACGCGTATGGGAAACATCCCAAACGGAACCGCCATTTCACGAATCAGACGTGTGTTCGACCCCGCCGACTGTGCGTCATCCAGGCTTTCAGGCCGCAAGGCCAACACGTTCCAACTCGTGCAGCCGCTCAACAGAATTAGAACGCAACACGGCAACGCCACGGCAGCTTTCATGTTTGCAAACACTTCCTGCGGTGTCTCGCCCGCGATGCTCCGCCGCCACATCGACGCTGCGCATTTCCGCGGCGTAGAACCCGGGACCAAGACGCCGCGGCGGAAGGGAAAAGTGCGACCGGCTTCCCGCCGGCCATTTGGACAAGATACTGGCGGCGGAACAATAATGATTTCGCCCGAGGCGGTCAAGGGGAAAGGATGAACGACAAACGACGAATGATGAATAATGACTGATGCGCAGTCTGGGATGTCAAGGCGACTTGGGCGGTCTTAGGGTGGGTCGTAGCCTCCGCGGTTCCAAGGGTGGCATCGGCAGATTCGCCAGAGACCCCGTAAGACCCCCCGAATGACGCCGTACTTGCGCAACGACTCGATGAAGTAGGCGCTGCAAGTCGGCTGAAAGCGGCAATGACGCCCCAACAGGGGACTGAGCGTGAACTGGTACACGCGAGCCGTCACGATCAACAACCGGCCGGGAATGCCCACGACCACGCGGAGAATTTTTCCAGAACGCTCAAACGCCATACGACTATTGTATCAATCCGCCGCAAACCTGCGACGGCCGCGGGGCGAAAGCTCATTACCGAAAGTTCAGATCTCTGGCAATTTACGGCCACGAGCATCGCCTCGGGCATTATGGGGCAAGCCGGACCGTTCGTAGTCGCCGCATCTATGCGGTTCTTGGCCCCTTCAATCCGGACCGACCCGACAAATCGGGCCGCTACAAACCTGCGCCAACAATACCGGCCAGGCGGGGCAGCGATTCGAGCAGCACGGACAATGCCGGTTCGACGCTCGGGCGGGGGACAACGATTAAGTCGATACCCACCGGCAGGTCTTTGCGGCTGAGCCGGAACGCCTCGCGCAGAAGCCGCTTCCAGCGGTTGCGCACCACGGCATTGCCGACCTTCCGCGAAACCGACAGCCCGAGCCGGGCATACGCCAGGCCGTTGGGATATCCGAACACCACGATCAAATGGTCCGATGCGGTGTGTCGGCGGCGGTAGGCCCGTTGGAAGTCGGCCGGACGCCGAACGTGGTACTTCGGGAGAAATCGCTGGTCGCCCATCGGCCTACCACCGCAGTTTCTTGCGGGGTTCCTGGCAATAGCGTTGGTCGATCTCCTGAATTCGCCCTCGGTCCTCGTCGCCGAGCCCGTCGGGCAGGACGATCTGGATTTCGGCCAACAGGTCGCCGGGCGTGTCGCCCTTGGGGGCCACACCGTGTCCCTTGACTCGGAGCTTCGTCCCGCTGGAGGTCCCCGCCGGGACACTCAGCGAAACGGCGCCTTTGGGCGTGGGCACGTCGACCTTCGCTCCCAACGCGGCCTCGGCGAGCGTGACCGGCACCTTCACGTGCAAGTGATTCCCGCGACGCTGGAAGCACGGGTGCGGGGCGACGCGAATCGTGATGAGGATATCGCCGGGCTTTCCGCCGCGCGGCGCCGGCTCGCCTTGGCCGCGAATGCGAATCTTCTTACCGTCGGCGATGCCCTGCGGGATCTTGGTCTTGATCGTTTCCGTCTTGCCCGACTGCCGGCGCAGGGTGATCTCGACCTCGCCGCCGCCCACGGCGGTGTTAAACGGGATCTGCAATTCGTGGGCGA
>JAUWWA010000324.1 GCA_030617125.1 Pirellulales bacterium
GACAGCTACGAAGACGCCTACTTCGACGACGTGGAGCAGATCGAGGCCGAGAAGCACGCCGACGATCAAGGAAGCGGTTTGCACATGGGCGACGACCTCGCCTGCCCCGAGCAGGAAAACGCCTATCTCGGTGACGAGGAAAGCCATCCCTACGAGTTCGATTACTCGTACTCGTATCCCGAAGAGAAGTACGGTCACTCTGAAGATCGCAGCGACGAGCACGAAGCGGACTATGCCGAATCGGAGTACTTCGACGGGGAGCAGGGCTACGGCGAGCCCGAGTACGACGAAAATGCCTACGTCGAGCCTTGGTACAACGAGGCGCCGTACAACTCGGACGCGATGCCGCGGGAGGAGTGCGACTTGTTCGCATGGTGTCTGAGCGAACTATTGACGCCGTTGGATGAGGACACGCTACGGGCATTGGCGCGGACGGCCGAGGACCCCTTGGAAGTGCGTCGCGCGGTGCTGAACGACCACTTGGCGTTATTGGGCTGTGAGGCCGTCGGTTTTGTGAGGCGGTTCGAGGATACCACGGGGATCGACGCGCTCGGCCTGGCCGAGGACGTACCGTCGGCCGCGGCGTTGTTGGCCACATTCCGATTGCTCGAGCAAGGCGAAGTGAGTCTCGATGAGGGGGTGGAACTGTTGCGTCGAAGCCTGGAAGACCTCACCGATGAGTGGATCAACGACGTGATCGATATCACCCGAGACGACGGCGAATGGTCGGAGTTGGCGTCGGTTGAGGTGCACATCTTCGATGCGGTGGTGATGCTGGCCGCCCGGTCCCTGGACGAGTTGGGTGTGGCGTTACGCAACATGTCGCGTCAGATTTCGACACTAAGACGGTGAACTTTGGCGATCGGCGGCGGTCGGCCGAGCGGGACGACTTGAGTGGGAAGCCCGGCCGATCCTATCAGGGATGAACCGCACCGAAAGCCATAAGCTCTTAATCCGCAAAGAGTTACGGCCCGGGTGGCACTTGTGCTGCCGGGGTCGTTTTCCATCTAACGAGGGGTATTGCCCTATACCAGTCGAATTGTCGCCCCGTTTGGGCGTGATATTTGCCTTTAGCCGAGGCGGGGCTCAAAGAGGGGTTTTTCGCTGGCAAAATCCTTCGCGGTTGAGTAGAATGAGTGGACCGGGTGTTGCAAGCCCGCCTTGATGAGGAAAATGTGTGCGTGCTCGCAGCGACTGCTTCGGAACACGATCGCACGGCTCGCATTCTCCCTTTTTTCCTGGAGATCCCAGACATGTCCAAATATCTTCTCGGTCGATCGGCCGCGGCTGCGCTGGCCGCCGGTTTTCTGATCGTTGGCATGATGGTTCTCGGCACCGTGGGTGCGGAACCCAGTGGCAAAGCGGCTCGGCTCGACTGCTTCTCTCGCGGCGAGGGTGCGGACTACTTCGCGTTGAGTCTGAAACCGGAGACACCGACGTCGGCCCCGGGCCCGCGAGAGATCGTCTTCCTGGTCGACACGTCGGCGAGCCAGGCCGGCGACTACCGCAGCGACGGCATCGGTACGTTGAAGGGCGTGTTGTCGACATTGGATCAGGAAGACCGCGTGAAGTTGATCGCGGTCGATTTGAACGCCGTGCCGCTGACCGAAGGTTTCGTCGCGCCGAGCGGTCCGAAAATGACCGCTGCGCTTGCGAAACTCGACGCTCGAGTCCCGCTGGGCGCCACCGACATGAAGAAGGCGCTCAACGCAACAGCCGACAGCTTCTCGGCCGACTCGAAGAATCCTCGCGCGGCGATCTACGTCGGCGACGGAATGAGCACCGCGGAACTGCTGGGCACCGAGGAGTTTGAAAAGCTGACCGGGCGTCTGGTCGATGGCCGGATCCCGGTGAGCAGTTGTCCGGTCGGCCCCCGCATCGACGAGCAACTTCTTGGCGCGTTGGCGGGGAAGACGGGCGGCGTCGTGGTCCCCATGGGGCCGCGGGCTGCGACCCAACTGGCTGCCGCCACCGCTGCGAGCGTCCTCTACCCGGGCAAGGACGTGGTTTGGCCGAAGGGATTCACCGTCTATCCGACACGCATGCCGCCGCTGCGAACCGACCGCGATAGCGTGGTGATCGGCACGTACGCGGGCAAGGGACCATATGAGATCAAGATGACGGCGGCCGGACCCGGCGGACCGGAGAACCTCTCCTGGACCGTCCAGCCGGTCGAGTCGAACGAAGACAACAACTACCTCGTCGAACTGGTCGATCGCGCGAAGGTCGACGGCGGCGTGAGCCTGCCGCTGATCGACTCGTCGAGTCTCGATCAGGCACGACAGGCGATCAACGCCGGCGTGGACGATCTCGGCCGGCTTGCCCGCCAGGCGCTGGCCACCGGAAACCTCGACGATGCCCTGCGTTTTGCCAATGAAGCAATCGGCCGGGATCCGCGCAATCCGGAGGCGTTGGCCGTCAAAGGCGCTGTGGCGAAGCGGCGCCGTGGCGAAGGCGCCCAGCCGGACGGCGAAGCGCCGCCAGCGGCCCCGGCGGCGCCGGGCACGCCGGAACTGGCCGGCGACCTCGACCTGCGGGGCCCCATGCCGGCGGCGGGTGAGGGCTTTGCCGCGGCAGTCGGCCGGGAAGAGGCCGTCATCGCCACGGTCATCAAGACCCAAGTCCAAAACGTCGTGAACCAGGCTCGGGGGCGCATGGGCGCCGATCCCGAAGGCGCCCTGCAAGAACTCAAGCTCACCTTGGAGATGGTGCGTCAGACTCCCGATCTCAATCCCGACGTTCGCGACCAACTCCGCGACGTGACCGAGCGAGCCATTCGGACTGCTCGGCGACGTCAAACCGAGGTCGAACAGGATCGCCAGCAACGGCAGGAGAACCTGGCAAGGGATAAGGAGCGGATGCTGATCAACGAAGATCTGTCGCGCACCCAGCAGAAGGTCCGCCAGTTGATGGAACGGCTTGAGTCGTTGATGGAGGAGGGCCGCTACCGGTTCGCCGAAGAGGCGGCCGCCAAGGAGGCCATGGAAGCCGCTCCGGACAATCCCGTCCCCGTCTTGGCCACGCTCCAAGCGCGGCAGACGGGATACCTGCACGACGCGATGGCGTTGCGCGTCGCGCGGCAGAAGGGCGTGGTCGACGCGTTGTATGAAGTCGAGCGCTCGCACGTCCCCTTCCCCGGTGAACCACCCATCGTTTACCCGGAGGCCAGCGTCTGGCAGGAACTCACCGCGCGTCGCAGGGAGAAATACAGTTCGATGCACCTCGCCACCCAGGGAACGGCGGAAAAGAAGATCGCCGACGCGCTTAAGTCGCCCACCCAAATGGAGTTCATCGAAACTCCGTTGCAGGACGTGATCGACTTCCTGAAGGATTATCACCAGATCGAAATCCAACTCGACAACCGTGCTCTCGAAGAGGTGGGCACGGGAAGCGACACGCCGATCACGAAGAACCTCAAGGGGATCTCCTTGCGATCGGCCTTGCGGCTGATGCTCCGCGAGTTGGAGTTGACCTACGTGATCCGCGACGAAGTCCTGTATATCACCACCCAAGAGGAGGCCGAAACCCAACTGACCACCAAGGTGTATCCGGTGGCCGATCTGGTGC
>JAUWWA010000378.1 GCA_030617125.1 Pirellulales bacterium
GAACGCCACCACAAGCGATGATATATATTCGACGTCGCCAATACTGCAAATTGAAAATTGAGCATTGAAAACTGAAAATGGATTTCTTGCCACCGGCAATTCTCCATTCGCAATTTGCAATGTGTAATCTGCAATATCCAGTGATCGAACGTCTCATTTGACCACCCTCGCGTTGCACAGGTCCAGGTGATCGGCCACGTCGGAGTCCGCCGCGAAATCGACCAGCACGGTGACCCGGCGGACGCCGCTGATGTCCAGATCGATTGGCCTGGGTGGATCGCTCCCGGCGAGCGTCGCCTCCAGCAGGACCTTGTCGTCACCGGAGATGACAAGCCGGACGTTGCCGTGCGGGCGGACGCCATCGTCGATGCCGGCGGTCGCCTTGAAGCGGCTGAAGCGGCCGGGCAGACGATAAACGACCTTCGTCCGGCTGTGCATCGCCACGCCCTTGGCGTACTGCTTTCCGCCGAGCCGCAAGGGAGCCGACTTTAGGTTGGTGTCGTTGCGCGGCGCGAAAAACCGCCCAACGATCGGCACATCCGTGGTCTTCCCGAAATACGGTGTGAATACTACCGACTGTGGTTTCAGGTCGCTTAGGTAGACGAGCTTGCCGCGCGAGAAGTCGATCTCGACGATCTGCGCCAACAGGCCGCTGACGGTTGCGCCGCCGGGCGTGGTCCACCGGAGTTTTCCTTGGGCGGGCATGGAGAGCGACCGGATCGACCACCGCGATCCACTTGCGTCGGTCAGTCCGCAAACCGGCTCGCCCGGTGCACTGTCGGCCGCGCGACGGTAGATCAGCCCGTAGACCTTTGATCGTTTCACCGGCAGAATGTCGCCGTCGAGCTCGAATCGGACGATCTTATCGGTTACGTCGTGCAGCGCGCCGCGATGGTAGTCCAGTACATCGCCTTTAGTTATGACGAGCAGGTCGGTGTCGCGCGTCATGCCGAGGATGTGGGTCCACTGGTCGGCGACCGCGTCGGAGTGCGGCTGGAGCCGGACACTGCCGACACTTCTGACGGGCAGTTCGACGCTCTGACTGCCCGGCAGGGCGAACGTGGCCCGGTCGCCGTGGACCGTATAACCCTCGGCAGCCACCGACGAACCGTCGCGCAGCTCGATGCGGACGGCGGACCGACCGGTCGCCGGCTCTGACACCTGTTGCGGTGTCAGCCGGATCAACTCGTCGATCGCAATCGCGGCGGGCCCGTCGGCGGTGTCGATGACGACCCGGTCGGCGTCCAATGCGTCGATCGGCCCGACGACGGTTCGCCCGGCGAGGGTTTGCGCCTCAAACGGCGGCGCCACGGCGGTCAACAAAACGGTAAGCAGGTATGGATTCAGCATTCAACAATGACCAATGTTCAATGACCAATGTCCACTCCGTCATCCCCAGCCCCCAGCCCCTAGCCCCTAGTTCCCAGCCCCCAGCCCCTGCTCCCTTTCCCCGGCGGCGAGCCTACGAAAGTATTGCTCAATGATGTCGCGATAGTGGGCGGGAAAATCACGGCCGATCTGCTGCAGCGCCTCTTCCCGCTGCTTCGGCGGCAGGTCGCCCCAGCCGCTGTGCGAGCCGACGTTCCGTTTGACCACCTCGCCACGGCCCTTGCCGCCCATAATTCGGCTGTCGTTCGCCGGGCGGCTGGAACGGATGTTCTCGCCGCCGCCGCCGCCGGCGCACTGCCGCTGTTGCTCCTCAATCTTCTTGATCAGCTTGTCGAGCGACTTGATCACGCCGTCCTCGACCTTGCGGACCCTCTTGCCCGCACGCCCGAGATCCAGCCGACGTCGGATGTCGTTCATCCGTCGGGCGATGTGGTCCAGCGTGTCATCCTTAAGCCCTGCAAGGTCGTACTGCATCAGCCGGGCAACAGCCACGTAGCGCCGCGGGCTCGAGTCGGTCCCGGAGAGCAGTTGTTCGATCGCCGCCGTGGCCGGCTTCTTCTGCAACAAGCGGTGATGCACTACGCCCTGGTAGAAAAGCAGCATGGCTGGCGCGACCACCTCGCCTGGCTTGAGCCCGGAAAGCTGTTCGAGCGATTCGTCGTATAACGCCTGGTGCGCGAGCCACCGGCCATAGAGCAACCGCAGGTTGTCGGCCATAAGCGGCGGCGTCTTCTCTTCGGTCAGCCACTTCTGCTTGGGAAGCAGCGGTTCGCGCTTCGGTTGCGAGCAGAGTTCAACCAGCCCGGCGGCGTGGCGATCCACCAGCGCGAACGTGCCGGCCAAACGCTCCAGCAACTCGGCGCCGGCCGGCTCGTCCGGCAACGTCGACCAGAGCGCGTCGGCGGCGGCCTGGATATCGTTGCTCGGTTTCTGAGCGTCGAGCCATGCAAACGCCCGCGCCTTGACGTCCGCGGCAGGCGGCGGCGGCCAGGTCGGCGACTTCAGCGATGCATCGGGCGATTGGGCCGTGGCAGCCGCAATCGGCACGCACAGCACGGCGACGGCAATCCACACGGCAGGATGTCTGGTCGGCATCGCGGTCATTGGTTCTTTCCCAGTTCCAGGTCCCGGGTAACACGGTAAATCCGCCGTTCGCGCTCGGCGAGCCGCTTTAGTGCATCGAGCAGTTCAGCGCGTTCGGCCTGCTCGCCTTCGATCAGTTTTGAATAGCGCTCGGTGCGGCGGTTGACCCGCATCTGCAATGCGCGGATCATTTTCAGTTCGGCCAGGACGTCAACCAGCGGCGGATCCTGCGGCCGGCCTTGTTGCTGCCCCGGCGGCGGCTTGCCCTGCTCCAGGTCTTCTTGCGCCTTCTTAAGCGCCTCGATCATCTCTTCCAACGCGGCGAGGATGTCTTCTTCGATTGCCTGGGTGATTTGGTCGACTCTCGCCCGCGCCAAGCGATGCACCACCTGCTGCATGTCGTCGCGCATCTGCTCGACGGCTTCGGGAAAGGCCACCGCCGTGCCGTCCTCGCGCAACAGCAGCAGTGCGTTGTCGGCCTCGACGACGATCTGTTGCTCCTTGCCGCTGAGTCGGCTGGCCTCGATCTCGTGGTTGTTCGACCGCTGCGACTTGGGGACCTTGTCAAGCCGGAGCGTCCCTTCGTAGACTTCGCGTTGTAGTGTGAGCATCTTGCGAAATCGGGCCTCGAGCATGGCTAGCATCCTGGCGATTTCCTCCTCGCGAAGCTGAC
>JAUWWA010000082.1 GCA_030617125.1 Pirellulales bacterium
ACCCCAAGATCAGAACCGCCGTTGCTCGTCAGACTCGGTTCGTACGGCGGGGTAGCAAGGTTCCGAACGATGAGGAACATGTGAAAAGGGTTTCTCGCTGGTATGGGGATACACTGAGTTCGCGCGAACAGTTGGAAATCGCAAGACGCGACGCTGCCATGAAGGCCCAGGTAATGGAGATGATCGTGGCTGAGCAGAATGCCATGATCAGGCAATTCAACCAGCGCATCTACCGGGTGCTGTCGACGGCTACCGGTGCGGCTGTCCCACGGGCGCCGGAAAGCTGGTGGAAATGGTGGAACGACTATAATGAAGTGTTCGTCACCGGTCCCAAGCCGTTAGAAACGACATATCGACGAGATAATCTGAACATTTTGACCGGCATCCGTCTCCGCCAAGATACCGACCTCACGGTTAAAGTGCGCTATGCCCCGTTGGGTAGGTATAGTTGTCTGGCGGCTGGCACCCTCATTTGGACGGAGTCCGGGACCGTGCCGATCGAAAAGATCCGAGTGGGCGATCGGGTTCTCTCGCAGGACATCGAAACCGGCGAACTGGCCTACAAACCGGTGCTCCGCACCACGGTCCGACCACCGGTAAAGCTGCTGACAATCGGAGTCGGCGGAGAGCCGATTACTTGCAGCGGCGGGCACCCATTCTGGATCGCCGGCGAAGGGTGGGTCAAGGCCCGATTCTTGCAGCCCGGCACGCGATTTCACGGTGTCATCGGCACGACAGAAATCCGATCGGTCGATGAAGTGGATGCGGCCCCAACCCACAACCTGATCGTGGCCGATTTCCACACGTACTTTGTAGGCGAGGCCAAGATCCTTAGCCACGACAACACGATCCGTAAACCGACCAACGCGATCGTGCCGGGGCTGGTGAATCGTTGATGCCGCCAGTTGGTCGTCGGCAGCTCCCTTCATAAAGCCGCGACCGGTGGTCGCGCCCATTGTTCCGCGACCACCGGCCGCGGCTTTATGGGGCGTGTTTAAGCCAATACTCGCGGAACGATCGCAAGCGCGGCAGGGATTCGCGATCTCTGGCCCGATTCGTCGCGGCCTTGCTGGCGATGATGTCGTCCAGGTGGCAGACCGGAAAGCCTTCGACCTCGACGTGCCGCTCCCACGCGTCCTCGAATCGCTCGATGCCGTCCGGCGCGAAAATGAGGTACAGATCGAACGGGCCATTCTTGAGTTGAACGAAGTCCTTGCGTCGCTCGATTTCAGCCGCCTGATCGCTCGTAAGTGCGAAGTCCACTTCTCGCAGCGCTGGCGCCAGTGCGCGGCAGTTTCCGAGCGAACGGTCTATAAACAGATCGACGTCCTGGGTCGTATCGGGAAACCCTAACAGGATCGCACCGGACTTGCCGATAAACAAGTACCGCACGCCATGCCGGCTCAGTGCATCGCGAATCTCTTCGGCCTGACGATACTCAAACACGGCCATAGCCCAACCAATCCGGCAGATTCTCCTCGCACCAGCGGCGGTAGTCGGCCGTGGTGTCGAACGCTCGAAACGGTGCGTCGTCCAAGACCGGCTTGTAGGTGTGGATGAACGCGTACCGAAACCGCGTTCGTAGCGAACGCCGCGCCGCGGCCTCGAACTCATCGAGCCACTCGCGGGGAATCTCCACGGCGCGCTGCACGTGCTCTGATGGTTCCGAGACGTTTGCATCCATGGAGAATATTGTAGACGAAAACGCCAATCGATCCAATATCCTCTTTATGGGATTATGGACGCCGCTGCCGCGGCATGGTAAGATAACAGCTTCCACCCGTAGCCCTATACCTGCCCGGGGGAGAGTGTATGACTGCTGGGGGCCATATTTCGCTACGAGGCGTCGAGGTCCACAATCTTCGGGCGATCGACCTGGACATTCCGCACCGCAAGCTGATCGTGTTGTGCGGCCTAAGCGGCAGCGGCAAGAGCAGCCTGGCCCTGGACACGCTCTATGCCGAGGGGCAGCGGCGGTACATCGAGAGCTTTTCCGCCTACACCCGGCAGTTCCTCGAGCAACTCGAAAAGCCCGAGGCCGAGCGAATCGACGGCATTCCTCCGGCCATCGCGGTGACGAACCGCAACGCCGGCCGATCGAGCCGCTCCACGGTGGGTACGGCGACCGAGACGTACGACTACCTGCGGTTGCTTTTTGCCAAGATCGGCCACGTGTTTTGCGAACGGTGCGGCCACGAGGTGCGGCGCGACAGTCCGCAAAGCGCCGCCCAAACACTCGCCGCGCTGCCGCCGGGCACGCGGTACCTGATCGCGTTGCGATTGGAACTGATGGAAGGAAACAATCTGGATCAGCTATCGGCCGAACTGCAAGAGGACGCGTTCATTCGTGTGATCGTGGGCACGCGGATGGTGAATCTCGCCGAAGAGCCGCTTCCGCACCTTTCAGCCGAAGAGGCTGTCGCCAACGCTGCGCTGTACGTGGTGGTCGATCGCCTCAGCGCCGGCGCCGCCAACGACACTCGAGTCCGCGATTCGCTGGAGACTGCGTTTACGAAGGGACGGGGAAAGTGCTTCGCCTTTGTTGCCCAGCGCGATTCACCCTCTCCCCAGCCGACCTCGCTCCAACCCTCTTCCCAAGAGAGAGGGAGTTGTTGTCGAATCGACGGCCGGACGTGGCGCCGGCTCGGCTTCAGCACGGAGTTGTCTTGCGAGGACTGCCGCCTGGAATACCCGACGCCGGAGCCGCGCCTGTACAGCTTCAATAGTCCGCTGGGCGCGTGCCCGGAATGCCAAGGTTTTGGGAACGTAATCGGGCTCGACATGGAACTGGTCGTCCCCGACCCGGAGAAATCGCTCCGCGCAGGGGCGATCGCGCCGTGGAACAGTCCGGCGTATGCCCATGAGTTGGAGGAACTGCTGGCGTTGGCCGACGACTACAATATCCCCGTCGACGTGCCGTTCTGCGAGCTTGGCGAATCGCACATCCGGCTGATCACCTGCGGTGTGCCGGAGCGCAATTTCGGCGGCTTGCATGGCTTCTTCGAGTGGCTCCAGCGGCGGAAGTATAAGATGCATATCCGCGTGTTCCTTAGCCGCTGGCGGAGCTATCGGCCGTGCGAGACGTGCGGCGGCACGCGGCTTCGGCCGGAGGCCCTGGCCACGCGGATCGGCGGACAAAACATCGCCGAAATCTCGGCCATGAAAATCCACAACGCCGTCGAGTTCTTCCGCAACCTCGAACTGCCGGAACACGAACGCCTCGTCGGCCGGATGATGCTCGAACAGGTCGAAAACCGGCTGGCGTATCTCGAAGCGGTCGGCCTGGGCTATCTTACTCTCGACCGCACCGTCCGCACGCTCAGCGGCGGCGAGGCACGCCGCGTGGCGCTCTCCTCCACGCTCGGCTCCAGCCTGGTGAACATGCTCTACGTGCTCGACGAGCCGTCGATCGGCCTGCACCCCACTGACATCGAGCGGCTGATCGGCGCCGTCGCCGACCTGCGCGACCGCGGCAACACGGTGGTCGTCGTCGAGCACGAAGAGGCGATCATCCGCGCGGCCGACCAGGTGATCGAGATTGGCCCCGGCGCCGGCCAGCGCGGCGGGCGGATCGTCTTCCAAGGCACGCCCGAGGAGATGGAGCACTCGTCCGACAGCCTCACCGGCGACTATCTCGCCCGACGGCGCGGCATCGGCTCGCCCGGGCGCCGCCGGCCGCCAAACCACGGCTGGGTCCGGCTGGCCGGCGCCCGCGGCAACAATCTCCGGGACATCACCGTCGAGTTCCCGCTCGGCGTGCTGTGTTTGGTGACCGGCGTGAGCGGCTCGGGCAAGAGTACGTTGGTGCAGGACACGCTCTATCCGGCGCTGTGCCGCCGGCTGCGGAAGGACGCCCCCAAACCGCTCGAACATGACGACGTGTTCGGCGACGGCCAGATCGACGACGTGATCATGGTCGACCAGAGCCCGATCGGCCGCTCGCCGCGGAGCAATCCGGTCACGTACTTGAAAGCGTTCGACGAGATTCGGGCGGTCTTCGCCGACACGGTCGAGGCCCGAACCCGCAACTACACGGCGGGCCACTTCAGCTTCAACGTCGACGGCGGACGCTGCAACGCTTGTCGCGGCGAGGGCTACATCCAGATCGACATGCAGTTCCTCGCCGACGTTTACATGCGATGCAGCCAGTGCAACGGCCGGCGCTACCGCAAGGAAATCCTCGAGGTGACCTACCGCGGCCGAAACATCGCCGACGTCCTGGACATGACCGTCCGCGAGGCGTTCACGTTTTTCCGCGGCCGGTCGAAGGTCCAGGCACGGCTGAACCGCTTGATCGACGTCGGGCTCGAATACGTCCGGCTCGGCCAGCCGGCCAACACCCTCTCCGGCGGCGAGGCCCAACGGCTGAGACTCGCCGGATACATGTCCAGCGCCAAACGCGGCCGGTGCCTGTTCATCCTCGACGAGCCGACCACCGGGCTGCACTTCTCCGACGTCGTGCAACTGCTCGATTGCTTCGACGCGTTGCTGGCAGTCGGTCATTCGCTGATCGTCGTCGAGCACAACCTACAACTGATGAAGGCCGCCGACTACATCATCGACCTCGGCCCCGGCGCCGCCGACGAAGGTGGCCGCGTCGTCGCCAAAGGCACGCCCGAGATGGTCGCCAACAACGGCGATGCCGCTACCGCGGCGTTCCTCCACAAGGTGCTCGAAGAGCGCTTTGAACCGGAACCGGCGTGAGGTTGAGCGGAAAGGACAGGTGCGTGAACGGTTCGGACCGATTGGCAGCCGACATAATCGGAAAAACTGCAAAGGTCCTGGATCGGTTCGCTAATCGGCGCCGATAACAACACTGACACATTCCGCCAACTTTGCCTTCGGCACCAGGTCGCGTCCCTGCAGGGAGACGAAACTGATGGACTTCGAATCGAGAGACTTCCGTAATCTTCCGTGGGATCGGATCGTGCCGGTGGCGACGGTTGTGTTGCTGGTTATGGGTGGTCTGTACCTGGTCAGCAAGGGCGTCTACACGGTCAAGCCGCACGAGAGGGCCGTTGTGTTGCGTTTCGGCAAGTACCACACCACCGTTGCCCCGGGCCTGAACTTCTGCATCCCCCTGGTCGACGACGTGTTGAAGGTCAGCGCCGAGGAGCACAGCCTTCGGCTGCCCTTCGGCGAGGGGCCCGACCGGCCGCAGGGGGCCGCCGAGGAGCCGGCCTTGATGCTCACGGCCGACCTGAATGCGGCCGTGGTCGAGTGGACCATCCAGTGGCAGGTGGTCAAGCCCGAGGATTTCCTGTTTCGGCTCCATCGCGAGAACGACGAGCAGTATCCGCAGCGGGTCATCACCATGGTTGCCCAGACGGTGATGAACCAACTCATCGGCGACTACTCGATCGACGAAGTGCTTACGCAGGAGCGAGGATCCATCGCCGAGAAGGCCCGCGAGCAGACCCAACAGCAGTTGGAAGCCTTCAGTTGCGGGATCGGGATCACCGACCTGCAAATGCAACGGGTCGCACCGCCAAGAAAGGTCCGGGCGTCGTTCGATCTGGTCAATGCCTCGATCCAGGAACGCGACAAGCTCGAGAATGAGGCCAACAAGGAACGCAACAAGTTGCTGCCGGCGGCCTACGCCCAGAAGGACAAGACGATCCAGGAGGCCAAAGGCTATGCCGACCGCCGCCGGGCCGAGACCCAGGGGGAGATCAAGGCCCTGTTGGCCAAGTATCGCGAATATCAAAAGGCGCCCCGGGAAACCCGCCAGCGGCTGTACCTCGAAGCCATGGAAGAGGTGCTCGGGTCGGTCCAGTCGCAAGTGATCGTCGATGCCGACGTCATGGGCCGGGCGCTGCCCCTGCTGCTACTGGATCAAGGAGCCAAACCATGAGTAGCCGCCAATACATCACGCTGAGTAGCCGCCGACACATTGCGCTGTTGTCCCTCGCGGTGGTCGTCCTGGTGGGGATCGTGCTCGCATCGTCCACCTTGTTCACGGTCAACGAGCGCGAACTGGTCGTCGTCTTGCAGTTCGGCGAACCGGTTGCCAGCTACGACGAGCCGGGGCTGAAGTGGAAGGTGCCGTTCGTCCAGGAAGTCCACCGCCTGCCCAAAACCCTACAGTTCTGGGATGGCGCCGGGGCCGGCGTGCTGGTGGACCTGCCCACGGCCGACGGCAAGAAGATCGAGGTCACGCCCTGGGTCATCTGGCGAATTACCGATCCGCAACGGTTCGTCGAGGTCCTCCGCACGGTCGACAACGCCGAACTCCGCGTGGCCACGTTCGTGCGGAGCGAAATGCGCGACGCGATCACGGCCAACGACCTGGTGGAAGTCATCCGCAGCACCGACCGCCCGCTGTCGTACACGTTCCAGGTCGAGGAGCCACTCGGGCCGACCGGCGACGACGAGCCGGCCGGTGACGAGCAGGAGGGCAACGAGCCGCCGTTAACTGCCGGAGTGCCGGCCGTCCAGCAGCCCGGGGCGGACGCCAGGGTGCAGATCGGACGGGAGAAGATCGTCGAGGAGATCAAGCGAACCCTGCTCGAGCGGCTTCGCGAGAGCAAGGGCGACGGCGAGGCTGGCCGCGGCATCGAGTTGGTCGACGTCGGGATCGCGCGGATCGACTTCGTGCCCACGGTTCAGGAAGCGGCCTTCGCTCGGTTGATCGCCTTCATGGACTCGATCGCCGCCCGCTACACCAACGAAGGGCGTCGGCGAAAACAGGAGATCCTCAACCAAACCGAGGCCCAGGTGCAGAAGATCCTCGGCGAGGGGAGCCGCGAGGCCAACGAAATCCGCGGCAACGTCGAAGCCGAGATCATCCAAAACTACGCGGCCGCCATCAAGGAAACGGGCGAGTTCTACCGTTTCGTCCGCACCCTGGAGGTCTACAAGGAAGCCTTGGGCTCGCAGACCCGACTGCTGCTGAGCACCGACAGCGAATTGTTCGGCCTGCTGAAGACGGTCTCCCCGCCGCCGGAAGCCGCCCCGGGTGAAACCTCGCCAAAGGCTCCCGAGTAGGGCCGATTGCCCATCGGCATGCAGCAGCCGGGGGAACAGCCAGGGCTATCGCATCACAATAGCGAAGCTGGGGTTTCCGGAAAAAGCGTTTCTTGATAGTTGATGCCCTTGACGGTTTGATTTTCCAGCCATGGAGGGCAAGAGATGGCCAAGGAGCGAGGATTTCCAGCCGACCGAGGGGGAGGGCTGCGGTACAGAGACCTCCTTTCTATCGTCGAACATTTCCAGGATCTGCCCGATCCGAGGAGGGATCCCAACAAAAGACACAAGCTGATCGACATCATCGTGCTGTCGCTGTGTGGCGTTC
>JAUWWA010000249.1 GCA_030617125.1 Pirellulales bacterium
CAACATGACCGCCCAGGGCTACGACGTCTACCAGGAAATCCGGCAGATCGGCCGCGAGCGAATCTGCCAGTTCCACATGAAGGAGGACGGGAACCTGCTGGGCCAGGGCCGGGTCGATTTCAAAAAGGTCAAGCAGGCGATCGACGAGATCGGCTATCGCGGCTGGCTGGTCGTCGAGGGCGCCACCACCCAAGATAAGACCATTGAGCAGTGCTACATCACCAATCGGAAGTACCTGCGAACGCTTTTCCCGTAGGACGCCTTGGCCGCAAGCACTGCTATCAAACCGTGTACTTGACCGGTCTTGTCCGACGGGATATAATCACGCCCGTCGTTGGGGACGACCGTCCATCGGCGACCGGAGTCGCCTCCTACACATGACGTGCGAAATGGAATTCGCCGCTCTTGCCCAACAGGGATTGATGGTGTCAAGCTCTTCGTCGCTGGACGATAAGGAATTGGTCCGCCAGGCGATCGACATCGTCGAGTTGATCGGCGGCCAGATGCCGCTGCGGCGGCAGGGCCGCAACTACGTGGGGCTGTGCCCGTGGCACGACGACACCCGACCCAGCCTCCAGGTCAATCCCGAGCGACAGTCGTTCAAGTGCTGGGTCTGCGACATCGGCGGCGACGTGTTCAGTTGGATGATGCGCAGCGAGGGCGTCGAATTCCGCGAGGCGCTGCAAATGCTGGCCGACCGGGCAGGAATTCAGCTTCGGTCGCGCGGAGGGCACAAGCAAGAAGGAACGTTCGGCGAAGGCGACACCCCCGCACCAACCTCCGGACAGGCGAAACGCACGCTCTACACGGCCATGGCCTGGGCCGAAGAGCAATATCACCGCTGCCTGCTCGAATCGCCCGAGGCCGAGCACGCCCGGCGATACCTCCAGCAGCGCGGCATCACGGCGGAAAGCATCGAGCGGTTCCACCTGGGCTTCTCGCCGGGCGAGCACGACTGGATGCTGCGTCGCGTCGAGGGCGATCCGAAGCGGGCGAAGATTCTGGAGACGGTCGGCATTCTCGCCCGGCCGCAAGAGGGCGGGGGCTACTACGATCGTTTCCGCGGCCGGCTGCTGTTTTCGATCCGCGACGCGCAAGATCGGCCGGTCGGCTTCGGCGGCCGGGTCCTGCCGGAATCCGGCACGACCAGCCCGGCAAAGTACGTCAACTCGCCCGAGACCCCGCTATTCTCCAAGGGCAACCTCCTCTACGGCCTTGACGTCGCCCGCGACGCAATGCGCAAAAGCCGCACCGCGCTGGTCATGGAAGGCTACACCGACGTGATCGTCGCCCATCAGTACGGCTTCGGCGACGCGGTGGCCGTGCTGGGCACCGCCCTGGGCGAAGGCCACGTCAGGATTCTCAAACGTTTCGCCGACCGCATCGTGCTGGTGCTCGACGGCGATGAAGCGGGCCAGCGCCGGGCCAACGAAGTGCTCGAACTGTTCGTCGCCGCACAAGTCGATCTGAGCATTCTCACGCTGCCCGAGGGCGCCGACCCCTGCGACTTCCTCCACCAGCACGGCGCCGAGGCGCTGGCCGAGCTGCTCAAGGAAAAGGCCCTCGGCGCGCTCGACCATGCCTTCCATTCGGTGACCCGGGGACTGGATTTTGAAAACGACGTCAACGGCGTGGATCGGGCGATCGAGCAGATACTCGGCGTTATCGCCAAGGCGCCGCGGCTCGGCCTCGGCAGCGATGCCCAACAGCGCAATCGCGAGTGGAAGCTGCTCTCCAACCTGGCCATGCGATTTCGTGTGCCGGAAGACACGATGCGCATGCGTCTGAAGGAATTGCGGCGCCGTGCCCGTCGGCATATGCCCAGGCCATCGTCGCAGCAATTCCCCGTGGGCGAGGCCGCCGTGCAGCCGCCCGAACCGATCGATCCGCTGGGGCGTGAACTGTTGGAGTTGGTGATCGCGTACCCGGAGTGCGTGGCGGAGATTCGCGCCGACGTTGTGCCGGAGAAGCTGCCGCCGGGGCCTTACCGGGGAATCTACGAAACATGTTGCCGGTTGAGCGACGAGGGCGTCGTGCCCACGTTCGACCGGCTGATGCTCGAGTTCGACGAGCCGGCCGTCAAGAGCCTGCTCGTGGAACTGGACGAAGTGGGGCAGGCCAAGCGCGATCGCGACGCCGATCCCCACGAAGTGCTGCAAGAACTCATCGAAACGTTTCAACGAAAGGAGGCCGACCGACAGCGCCCCAAGCAGATTGTGGCGCTACGCGAAGGAGAGCTGGACGACAACCAGGAAACCGCACTGCTGGAGGAAATCATCCGGCAGGAACGCAACCGGCAAGGTATTTCCGAGCCCACGGACGGGTGAGGATATCTTGACCGGCGCGATCGCCCCGCTACCACGATCGCATCCCGTTTCACCCAGCGCGCCGGCACGGCGCAAAAAGGAGTTGCAAGGTGGACCTTTTCGATAAGGATATGCAAGAGTTGGTCGCCAAAGGAAGGGCGCAAGGCTACCTGACCTATGATGAAGTCAACGACTACCTACCGGACGAGGAAATCGATCCCTACCGGCTCGACAACCTCTTGATCGCCCTGGACGAACAGGGCATCGACCTGGTCAACGAGGCTCCGGACCCGGAATTCTACGATTCGCAACAGTCGGCCGAAGGCAAGCCGGCGGAGTCCGGCGAGCCGCTTGCCGAAGGCCAGGTGGCGTCGGCCCCGACCGAGGCGCTGCCGCCGCCGGCGGACGTGGTCAAATTCAGCAGCGACCCGATCCGCTTGTACCTCAGTCAAATGGCCGAAATCCCCCTGCTTGCCCGCGAGGAAGAGATCGCGCTGGCCAAGAAGATCGAGGTCACGCGAAAGCGGTTTCGCCGAACGGTCATCGGATGCAATCTGGCGATGCGTTCCACGCTGGGCTCGCTGATGAAGGTGTATCGTGGCGGCCTGCCCTTCGACCGTACGATCAAGGTCTCGCTGACCGAACGGCTCACGAAAGGGCAGATCATCGCCCGGATGCCCCATAACCTCTCAACCTTGAAGCACCTGACCGAAGAGAACCGCCGGGATTTCAACCGGCTGTTGAACCGGCGCACGCCCGAGGAGATTCGCCAGGAAACCCGAAGACGCTTCATCCGCCGCCGGCGCAAGATGCTCACGCTCATCGAGGAACTGAGCCTGCGCACCCGGCGGATTCAGGCCATGATGCGTCAAATGGAGGACACCCTGCGCCGGATGGAGCAGATTCGCGACCGCCTGCGACACCTCGTCGGCACACATGCCACGCGCGACAAGCGGGCGAACCTCCGCCGCGAGCTGCGCGACCTGATGACCCTGACTCAGGAGACCCCAAGAAGTCTGCGAAAGCGTTGCGAGATCATGCAGTACCAGTACCAGGACTACGAGCAGGTCAAACGCCAGCTCTCCGGCGGGAATCTCCGGCTGGTCGTCTCGATCGCCAAGAAGTACCGTAATCGGGGGTTGAGCTTCCTGGACCTGATCCAGGAAGGCAACACCGGGCTGATGCGGGCGGTCGACAAGTACGAGTACCGCCGCGGCTATAAATTCTCGACCTACGCTACCTGGTGGATCCGCCAGGCGATCACCCGGGCAATCGCCGATCAGGCCCGGACGATCCGGATTCCCGTCCACATGATCGACGTGCTCAGCAAGCTGCGAAACACGGCGAAACACCTCTTGCAGGAGTTGGGCCGGGAACCGACCACCGAGGAAGCGGCCATGGCCGCCAATCTCAGCATGGACGAGACGCGGCGGGTGTTGAGCATGGGCCGCCACCCGGTAAGCCTTGACCGACCGGTCGGAGAAAGCGAAGATAGTTGTTTCGGCGAGTTCATCGAGGACGATGGACTGCCCCGGCCGGACAAGGCCGCTAACCATGAACTGCTCCGCGACAAAATCGAGGCCCTGCTCAAAACGCTCACGTACCGGGAGCGGGAGATCATCCGGCTGCGCTACGGCCTGGGGGACGGGTACACCTATACCCTCGAAGAGGTGGGCCGAATCTTCAAGGTCACCCGAGAGCGGGTCAGGCAACTTGAAGCCAAGGCCGTCCGCAAGCTGCAACATCCCGGACGCAGCCAGCAGCTTGCGGGCTTCGTCGAGCGGGCGGCAGGCTAACGCAAACCGCCAAGCCGCCGGTCGAAAAGCCGGCGGCTTTTTTATGCGCCCCCAACAAGAGGTGCCTGTCCCCTTGTGCGGTCCACACTGAACTGAAATCCCCAACCCCTAGCCCCCCGATCCCCAACCCCTAAACCCCTGACCACTCACGAACATGGCATCTCCGAAC
>JAUWWA010000076.1 GCA_030617125.1 Pirellulales bacterium
AGCAGCGGCATGAAAGCGGTGTCTGACAGCGACCTGGTGGCGAACAGCAGACATGCCTGAACGTCTTCGCGAGTGATGCCGTCGTATTCATTGAGGATTTCTGATTCCGTCGAGCCGTGTGCCAGGAGATTGAGAACATAATCAACGGTCAAGCGGGTCCCCTTGATTACCGGTTTTCCCGTCATAACCTTGGGATCGACGACAATTCGTTTGAGCAATTGTTCATCCTTTTTCATAATGATCTCCCATCGGGCAATCCAGGAGTTTTGTGTACCACTTTCGCCACCACCCATGTTACGATCATCGCCAGTGAAAGTCAATCCGGCCGTGCCACTATCGCCACGCGATGCACGCCGTTACCGAAACAACCCCAGCACCATCTTCCAGAGTCCCAGCAGCACGGCCATCAGCGCCATGCAGAAGACCAAGACCAGCGGGACGAGCCAGCCGACGGCAAACGCGCCGGCGGCCCAGTCCCAAATGGCGACCCACTGAACGATCACCGCGACGGCGGCCAGGCAGAGGAACGGCCCATAGGGGATTTCGCTGTCGCGAAAGAGGATCACCTGCAATACGCCGACCAGCAACCCGGCCAGCGGCGCGAGGAAGAAGATGATTAGGCAACTCTGCCAGCCGAGAAACGTGCCGATCATCGCCATAAGCGTGACGTCGCCGAAGCCCATGGCCTCGCGCTTCAAAGCGGCGGTGCCGATAATGCGGACGGTCCAGACCAATCCTCCGGCGGCGGCCATGCCGACCAGCGCGCTGAGCAACCCTTGCCAAGGGCGGCCGCCAAGGCGCCAAACCGCCGCGATCGCGACCGAGCCGATCAGCCCCATGGCCAGGGCCCGATAGGTGGCCCCTTCGCGGACCAGCCGTGCGCACATCAGCGCCCAAGCCCGAGCCCATCCGTGACGCGTGTACCACGACCGCGGCATCAACGCGACGCACCACGCCCACCAGCATCCCAGGCCAATCAACAGCGGACCGGCCAGCGGGAATCCGCTCAATCCCGGCGGCCACAAGCGGGGCGAAGCGAGGTGCATAAACGGGCACGTCTGTGTAGAAACCAGCCACCACAACGCCGGCGGGATGGCCAAGTCCGGCAACTGTGTCCACGGAAACGCTGCCGCCAGCAGCAGACCGGCCAACGCGCCCGGCACCGTGACGGCGTCGGGTATGATCTTCCGCTGGATGTCGATCACCGAAGCGACCAGCATGAGCCAGACGAACACCACGTGGGCGGCGTATTGCCCGTGGAGCACCGTCTGCACGTTGGGCACAGCGGGCATGGGGGCCGTCGCCGGCAGCAGGCCCTGGCAGGCGATCTCCCACCAGTACAGTGCGGCCACACCCGCGCCGCCGAGCAACGTCATCCGTATCGGCCGGAGCCGCGATCCGCCCGGCCGGCAGTGCCCGGCCAGCCGGTCGACGCACACGTTCGCCGCGGTGCCGGTGCACATGCCGACGCCAAACAGCACCGCCAGGCGAACCGTCATCGGGATGGCCAGGATTGCGTTCACGCGGAGGTTTCCTCGTTGGCTTCCCCGGCGAGGCGTTCGAGGCGGTCGAGGATTTCGGCCACGAGCTGCTCGGGAGTCTTTCTTTCGGTATCGACCACGAGATGGGCCGACTCGCGATAAATCGGCTCGCGCGCGACCAGCAACTGGACGATCTCTTCGAGCGGCCCACGCTCAGTGAGGTTGGGCCGGTGGGTGGCGGTCGTGGCGTCGGCCGACATGCGTGACAGGATCGTCTCCGGCTCGGCGAGCAACCAAACGACGGTTCCATTTCGGCGCATGATACGCCGGGTTTCATCACGCAGGGGTGCTCCGCCGCCGGCCGCCAGCACGAGCCGCTCACGACGGCACAGATCGGCGATCACCTCGGCCTCCAGGTCGCGGAAGGCCGGCTCGCCGTCCTCGGCGAAGATTTGCGCGATCGACTTGCCCGAGCGCCGCTCGATCTCCACGTCGGCGTCGACCCACTCGTAATCAAGGCGCGTCGCCAACAGTCGCGCCAGTGTGGTCTTGCCGGTCGCTCGGTAGCCGATGAGGATCAGTAGCATTGATAGTGGGTAGTGGGTAGTGGGTAGTTGCCAGCCACCGGCGACTATCCACTATCCACTAGTATTTCACCGCTCCGGTTGCCCGCTTGATCACGTCGCGCATCAACTCGGCGGGGCCGTCCTGGCCGGTGAAAAGTTGAAACTGCGAACACGCCTGACGGACGAACATCTCCACGCCGGTGACGACCTTGCAGTTTCGGCTTCGGGCGTCCTTGATCAGCAGCGTGCTTTCGGGATTGTAGACGGCGTCGAAGACGATCATCGAGGGCCGCAGGTGGTGCTTCTCGTAGGGCGTCTCGTCGACGTCGGGGTGCATGCCAACCGGCGTACCGTTGGCCAGCAGATCGGCCGAGACGGTATGCCGCAGCGACCATTCGACCGAGCGACAGCCAAAGCGTCTGGCCTGTTGGATGGCACGTTGGGCGACGCCGTCGGTCAGGACAACCTCGGCGCCGCGTTCTAACAACCCGTAGGTGACGGCCATGCCCACGCCGCCGGCGCCCATGACCAGTGCGGTCTTGCCGCTGAGCCATTTTCCACCTTTTTGGGCGACGTCGGCGACGGCTTCCAGCGCGCTCATCGCGGCCTGATGATCGGTGTTGTATCCCAGCCGTGTCGGGCCGTCGAACAGCACCGTGTTAGCGGCCCCGATGCCGCGCACGGCGTCGTCCGACTCGGTCAACTTCTCGACGATGCTCTCCTTATGGGGAATCGTGACGCTCAGCCCTTTGACGCCGAATTGCGCGGCGTCGTCGATGAACTGTGAAAGATGCTCGCGCGGCACGCGAAACGGAACGTAGACCTTGTTCAGCCCCGTCTGCGTGAAAGCCTTGTTGTGGATCAGCGGGCTGAGACTATGGCCGATCGGGTCGGCAACCACGCCGAAGACTTCCGTGTCCTCGTTAATCCGGTCGTAGTGGTAGACC
Source organism: Pirellulales bacterium (assembly GCA_030617125.1). Lineage (GTDB taxonomy): Bacteria > Planctomycetota > Planctomycetia > Pirellulales > Thermoguttaceae > JAUWWA01. The sequence goes on from JAUWWA010000076.1 coordinate 2,995, forward strand.
TCGGTCATCTCGCGATAGCTGAGTTGGCCCGGCGCCAACGCCCGTTCTTGATGAAACGTGGCAAGGGTGAACGGCGCGCCGAAGCGTCCGGCCAGTATCCGCGTGGGGATACCCATGTCGCCCATGCAGATCGCGATGGTCGGCGTCTCGCTCTGGCGGGTGAGTTCGAGCATCCGCAGGTTGTCGTGCGGATGGTTCGCCATCGTGCAGATTTTCACAACGTCGGGGTCCAGGCCGCACAAGCGGCGATGAATATCGCCGACGTTGGCGGGCGTTTTGCGGAAGTCGTGCAAGCTGACGATCCGCTTGGTCTTGCCGAAGCGGGGAATCTTCTCCGCCAGATCGTCTTCCAGGTCGACATACTCCACGCCCTCGGCAATCGCCGTGCGAAGCAGCATAATCCGCTCCTGCTCGGTGCCGGCGAATTTCCCGCCGTCGATCTCCCGCCGGCAGGTAATGACGACCGGAGACGGACGGTCGACGATCAGCCGCTTGATGTTCACGTCGCCGTTGATGTAGTCGAGCCGCAGTTCAACAAGCCGGGCGCCCTGCTCGACCAGGTGCCGGTGCTCCGCCAGCACGTGCTGATGTCGCCCGCGGCCAATGCTAACGCAAATCATGGTAGTGGTCAGTGGATCGTGGTTCGTGGTCAGTGCGTGGGAAAAGGGGACAGGCACCTTTTTCTTCACGTCGCTCCCCTATTGTGCCGGATTCGTCGGGGAAAATCAAACCCGGTTCCGGCGGGTATTGGCTTATACCTCCGAAGCGACCGATTTCGCTTGCAACTGCGATGAACTCCGGGCCTTGCGATCGCGTCGGTTCTTGAACATACTGGTTGAATGTCTCGCTTCCGCGTGACCTCTCGGACCGCAGTCCGGGGGCGTTCGGCCACAAGTGTCAGGCGGCGTTTCGATGCGAGTAAAAAGTGCTGACCACTGACCATTCACCACTGACAGCCGATACTTGATCCCTGACGCCTGACAACTGACCACCCCCCATGATCACCATCATCGACTACGGAATGGGCAACCTTCGCAGCGTGCAGAAGGGTTTTGAGCGGATTGGGCATGAGGCGGCCCTCAGCAGCGATCCGGCCGAGGCGACCGCAGCCAGCAAGGTGGTCTTGCCCGGTGTCGGCGCGTTCGAGGACGCCATGCTCGAACTCGAGCGCCGCGGCCTGATCGAGCCGGTGCTCAAGGCCATCGGCTCGGGAAAGCCGTTCTTGGGGATCTGCCTCGGGCTGCAACTGCTCTTCGACGTCAGCTACGAGCACGGCGAGCACCGTGGCCTTGGCGTGTTGCCCGGCGAGGTCGTCCGGTTTGACTTGCCGCCGGAATATTCCGTTCCGCACATGGGCTGGAACCAGGTCTCGATCCCTCGCCGGCCGCCGATCCTCGAAGGCATTGACGAGGGGACGTATTTCTATTTCGTCCATTCCTATTACGTCGTGCCGCGCAATCGGGACGTGATCGCCACCGAGACCGACTACGGCGGCGACTTTTGCTCGATGATCTGGCGCGATAATCTCTTCGCCACGCAGTTCCACCCGGAAAAGAGCCAGCAGGACGGCCTGCGAATCCTGAAGAACTTCGCGGAGTTCCCCGGCTAGCCCGGATGATTCATAACGCCCATTTTGAGGTGTTGCTGTTACCAGTTCTCGGCCAGCAACTCGAAATGTGCTTGAGGATGCGCGCAGGCCGGGCAGACCTTGGGGGCCTCGTTGCCTTCGTGGAGATAGCCGCAGTTGCGGCATCGCCAGACGACCTTCTTGTCCTTCTTGAACACCGTGCCCGCTTCTACGTTCGCCAGCAGGCCCAAGTAACGCTTCTCGTGCTGCTTTTCGGCCACGGCAATGGCCTCGAACACGCCGGCGACGTTTTCGAAACCTTCTTCTCGTGCGATCGCGGCGAACTCGGGATACATGTTCTCCCATTCGTGGTGCTCACCGGCGGCTGAGGCCTTGAGGTTCTCGGCCGTGCTGTCGATGATCCCGGCCGGGAAAGCGGCCTGGATTTCGACCTCGCCGCCTTCGAGGAACTTGAACAGCCGCTTGGCGTGCTCCCGCTCCTGGTTGGCGGTTTCCTCGAAGACGTCGGCGATCTGGACGAAGCCCTCTTTTCTCGCCTTGCCGGCGAAGTACGGGTAACGGTTGCGGGCCTGCGACTCGCCCGCAAACGCCGTCAGCAGATTCCTTTCCGTCCTGCTTCCCTTCAAGCTGCTCATTCGCATTTCCTTTCGTGCGGTTCGGCCTGTTGCCGGTGGGTGCAAACTGTGCAAACAATTACCCGGTTTTCCACAATCCGTGCAGATTGCAGAACTCGCGGGCGGTGATCTCCCCACCCTCAATCTGGAAGAGGGCCTCGGGCGGATCGCCGGGGCTGAGGAACTGTCGGTAGGCTCGGCCGTCGGCGATCACCTCGATCCACTCGATGTAGTGCTTCTCCTCCATCGGGTGTTGCACCGCGCCGATCTTGACGCGGATGCCGCCGTCGACCTTCTGGATCACCGGCACGTGCTTTTCTTCGGCGGCGTCGGTGGTATTCTCGGTGAGCAACACCATCGGCTGGCCACAGCAGACGAGTTTGCCATCGCCGGCGTGAATCACCTCAACGATGTTGCCGCAAATAGCGCACTTGTAGAGCTGTAGGTTGGCGGTAGCCATGTTCGGAACTCCTTTCAAGTAGGGAATTGTCGGAATGCGACCGAGGTCGCTATGTGTGTTTTGCCAAGTATTCCGCGACTCCGTCGGCCGTAGGCTGCATGGCCTCTTCGCCTTCGCGCCAGTTGGCCGGGCAGACCTCGCCGTGCTCCTCGGTGAACTGCAACGCGTCGAGCACGCGCAATGCCTCGTCGACGTTGCGGCCCAGCGACAAATCGTTTACCAGAGCATGGCGGACGACGCCTTCCTTGTCGATCAGAAAAAGCCCTCGCAGCGCCACCTCGCCGTCGAACAGCACACCGTACTGTGCGGCGATCTGCTTGCTGAGGTCGGCGACTAGAGGATAGTTGATTGGCCCGATACCGCCCCGGTCGCGCGGCGTGTTCTTCCACGCCAGGTGCGTGAACTGTGAATCGACCGATACGCCGATCACTTGCGCGTTCTTCTCCTCGAATTTCGACAGCGCCTTGTCGAAGGCGATAATCTCCGACGGACACACAAACGTGAAATCCAGCGGATAGAAGAACAGAACCACGTACTTACCCCGATACGACGAAAGCGTCAACTCGGCGAACGAATCGTCGGGCATGACCGCTTGGGCCGTGAAATCGGGAGCCTCGTTGGTTACTAGCGTGGACATGAGTCTACTCCTGGGGGATTCAAGTAAGCGATTCAAACCATGTTCGGAAACCGTGATCGCTCAGGGCGTGGCCGATGTCGGCGGCGGGAGGGTGCGCTGGCTCAACTCGCCGTCGAGCATGAACAACCCGGTGCCATCGTCTCCCACTAGCCTGAACTTATCCATGATTGTCTGTGCGTTGGCTTCTTCCTCGACCTGTTCCGTGACGAACCATTGAAGGAACACGCCGGCCGCGTGATCGTTTTCGGCCATCGCAAGCCCCACCAGATCGTTGATCAGGGCGGTGACCTTGCACTCGTGTTCATAAGTGTCTTCGAAGACGTGCAACGGCGAGTCCCACTGCGTGCTGGGGCCTTCCACCCGGGTCAGGATGACCTGGCCACCACGTTCGTTGATGAAGTTGTAGAACTTCATCGCGTGCAGCAACTCCTCCTGGGCCTGAATCCGCATCCAGTTGGCCATGCCCGCGAGGTTTTTCAACTCGAAGTAGGTCGACATCGACAGATACAGGTACGAAGAGTAAAGCTCCGCGTTGAGTTGCTTATTGAAAGCATCTTGGATCTTGGGATTCAACATGGTGGACACTCCTTTTCGTAGTCACAATCCGGACAAATACCGACGAATTCCAGGCGATGGCCGAGGATCCGGTAACCGCAAGCCTCTTTGGGCTCCACTCGCAAGAGGTTCTCGGGGAGTTCGTGGAGGTCATCCGCGCGGCCGCAGCGGACACACCGGACATGGTAATGGTGATCCGGGTTGCCGTCGAAACGGATCTCTGCACCACCCAGGTCTAGTTTCTGAATAATGCCCTGCCTGTCAAGTAGCTCCAGGTTCCGATAGACGGTGCCGAGGCTGACTTTCGGCAGGCGGCGGCGCGCCATTTCGTGGACCTGCACTGCCGTGGGGTGCGATGAGACCTTCTGGAGTTCGTCCAGAATGACTTTTCGCTGCTTTGTGTTTCGCTGCTGTTTGCGGTGCGGCATTTCTTGCCTGTATTACTAGTACATCTTATTACTAATAACGTTTAAGTCAACCCCAACGTGTGAAAATTCTTCCGGCACCACGGATATTCCCCTTGGAACTCGGCGAAGCGACTCGGAAGGAGCTGTTCACAAGTCCTTTTGCAGACACGCATTGCGCTACAATCGCCAGTCAACGCCGGCCAATTCAACCAACCGGAACTCTTTTGCCCAACGTTACTTGGCGAACCACAATTCGACACAGTGGGCTCGGTG
>JAUWWA010000282.1 GCA_030617125.1 Pirellulales bacterium
CCCCTTATCATCGCGAGGGACGTCTGCAAGACGAACCGGCCTGGAAGGCGAAAAGGGTGCCTGTCCCCTTTTGTGGCCCAAGCGCGACCAGCGGCCGCGACTTTGTGGGAAACTAGCCTGCCCACAGAACGATTCTCGAAGGAGTATAGTTGGTGGCGCCGCTTCGGCTGGTACTCGTGACGCAGCGGTTTTGGCCTTTGATGGGCGGGCCGCAGAAGGTCATGGCCGACTTGGCCGTGGAGTTGGCCGCGCGCGGGCACGAGGTGGCGATCATCACTGCTCAATGGAAACCCCAGTGGCCGGGCCGAATCCGCTTTCACGACGTGCCGGTCGTTCGCTTGGCCCCGCCGCCCGAGGGCGGTTGGAAAACCATGCGATACATGCGCTCGCTGCGACGATGGCTTGCGGAAAACGAGGATCGCCACGATCTGGTCTACGTGTCGGGGCTGAAGCACGACGCCTGCGCGGCGATGCGGTCGGTCGGCCGTCGCGTGCCCGTTGTGTTGCGGGCCGAATCGGCCGGGCGGTTCGGCGATTGTCTTTGGCAAATCGATGCTGCCGGCGGGCGACGCATCAAACAGCGGTGCATGAACGCGGCGGCGCTGGTCGGGCCCAGCGCGGTGATCGAGCGGGAGCTGCAAGCGGCCGGATATCCCCGATCCAGGATCCACCTGCTTCCCAACGGCGTGCCGATTCCGCCGGCCCAAACGGCGAAGACAAAGCACGAGGCCCGATCGATGCTGGCCGACGCCAACGCGGACCTCAAGATTCCCGACTGGGTGCGCCTCGGTGTTTACGCGGGGCGGTTCGAGTCGGACCGGGGGTTGGGCCTCATGCTCGACGCCTGGAAATCGGTCAATGCCCGATGGCCCAGCGCGCGGCTGTGGTTGGCCGGCGACGGCCCCGACCGGCCCGCGCTCGAACGGCGGATCGAGACGCTAAAGCTGACCGGTCAAGTCGTGCTGGCCGGCGTGTTCGGCGACGTCGAGCCGCTGTTGGCCGCCGCCGACCTGTTCGTCCTGCCCTCGGCCGAAGGGGGAACCTCACTGGCGCTCGTAGAGGCCATGGCCGCCGGGCTGCCGATCGTCGCGGGCGACACGCCGGGCAACCGGGCCGTGATAACCGACGGCAGCGAAGGACTGCTTGTGCCGCCGGGCGACCCCGACGCACTCGCGGCGGCCATCACACGCTTGCTCGACGGACCTGAGCCGGCCGCCAGTCTGGGGGCCGCCGCCAGAAATCGCGCCGCCGGAGAGTTCTCCCTTGCACAGATGGTCGATCGGCATGTAACATTGTTTGAGCGGCTGATATATGCCAAGTCAAGGGTGCAGGGCTCAGGATTGAAGGTTCAGGATTTGTGTATTGAGCACAATGGTGGTTGGAAGCAAAGCTCTGAACCGTGACTGCTGAAGACCGGCACCGTTAGAAGTGCGGCAAAGAGAAACGACCTATGAAAAGACGTATCCTGCAAATCATCCCCACGCTCGATCGCGCGGGGGCCGAGAAGCAGATGGTCCTGCTGGCACGCGGCCTGCCGCACGACGAGTTCGACGTACACGTCTGCGCGATCACCCGCGGCGGCCCGCTCGCGGCCGATCTGGCCGAGGCCGGAATCCCGTTCCGGGTGATCGGCAAGCGGTGGAAGATCGACCCGCGAGCGTACTGGCGGCTTAATGGCCACGTGGGCCGACTCCGCCCCGACCTAATCCACACCTGGATGTTCACCGCCAACGCCTACGGTCAGGCCGCCGGGAGTGCACGCGGCGTGCGGCGCCTGGTGGCCGGCTACCGCTGCGTCGATCCGTGGAAGAATTGGCTCCAGTTCGCGATCGACCACCGCGTCGGCCGGCATTGTTCGCGGCTGTTGGCGAACAGCCGCTGCGTGCGCGACTTCTACATCCGCCACGACTTGCCGGCCGAGAAGTTCCTGGTGATCCCCAACGGTGTGGCGCCGGCCGAGCCGTCAAACACGACGCGCCGGCAGTGGCTGGCCGAATGGGGACTGCCCGAGGGCAGCCGATTGATCGGGCTTCTCGGACGGCTCTGGCCGCAGAAGCGCGTGAAGGACGCGATCTGGGCGGCCGACCTGTTGAAAGTCATCCGCGACGACGTCCACCTGCTCGTGATCGGCGACGGTCCGCATCGCCAGCGCCTGCTGCGATTCCGCGACCAGGTCGTCATTCGCGACAAGGTGCATTTCCTGGGCCACCGTAGCGACGTGCCTCGCATGATGCCGCACTTCGACGTGCTTTGGTCGACCAGCGGCTACGAAGGCCAGTCCAACGGCATCATGGAGGCCATGGCGGCCGGCGTGCCGGTCGTCGCCACCGACATTCCGGGCACGCGCGATTTGGTGATTCACGAGACGACCGGTTGCCTTGTCGGCGTCGGCGACCGCGCCGCCATCGCTCGACATACCAATAAACTGCTCGACGACCCGGAGTTGGCTGGGCGCCTCGGCGCCGCCGGGCGCAAGCGGATGCAAAGTGAGTTTGGCGTAGAGAAGATGGTCGAGCGACACGTCGCGTTGTATCGCGAGTTGTTAGGATAGGAGTTGTCGGTTAGCCCCGGCATCCGCGCCGGGATGGTTGCGCCGCCGTGTCGGCGGCGGCTGAACGGTTTGAGGATAACCATGTGCGGCATTACCGGCGCCGTTTGGACCGACCCGGAAAAGACGCTGGAGCGGGAAACCCTCCAGCGGATGGTCGACGTGCTGCGCCATCGGGGGCCGGACGAAGAGGGCGCGTATCTGTCCGAGTTTCAACCACGGCCGCCGCGCGAAGCCGCGCCCGGCGTCGCCTTAGGGCATCGCCGTCTGGCCATTATCGACGTCGCCGGCGGGCGCCAGCCGATGGCCAACGAGGACGGCTCGGTCCACGTCGTTTTCAACGGCGAGATCTATAACTTCCACGAGCTGCGACGAAGGCTCGAAGGCGCCGGGCATCGCTTCCGCACCAACAGCGACACGGAAACGCTCGTCCACCTCTACGAAGACGAGGGGCCCGGCTTGCTCGGGCATCTCAACGGCATGTTCGCGCTGGCCATTTGGGACGCCCGGCGCGGGCAATTGCTCCTGGCCCGCGACCGGTTGGGCCAGAAGCCGCTGGTCTATCGCCACGAGCCGGGCCGGCTGTTGTTCGCCAGCGAATTGAAGAGCCTTCTGGAAGTGCCCGGCGTGCCAAGAGAAATCGATCCTCAGGCGCTGGACGAGTACCTGACGTATCAGTACGTGCCGCATCCACGAACGATTCTCCGGGGCATCGCGAAGTTGCCGCCGGGCCACTATGCGGTTTATCGCGACGATCGGCTCGAGGTACGCCAATACTGGCGGCCGGACTTCAACACGGAACAATCCCGACCGGCCAGCGAGTACGCCGAACAGTTGCGCGCCGTGTTGACTTCGTCCGTTGAGTTGCGCTTGCAGAGCGAAGTGCCGTTGGGGGCGTTTCTTTCGGGCGGGATCGATTCGACGATTGTCGTGGGATTGATGCAACAACTTTGCACCGAACCGGTGCGGACGTTTTCGATCGGCTTTCCCGTGGCGGAATACGACGAAACCCACTACGCGCGAACAGCCGCCGAGCAGTTTGGCTCTTTGCACGAAGAGTTCCGCGTCGAGCCCGACGCAGTCGACATTCTGCCGAAACTCGTGTGGCACTACGACGAGCCGTTCGCCGACAGTTCGGCCGTGCCGACCTGGTGCGTCTCGCAACTCACTCGACAGCACGTCACCGTGGCGCTCACCGGTGACGGGGGCGACGAGCTGTTCTCGGGTTACAACCGCTACAAGGCCGTGCGGCTGGCCAGCCGGTTCGACCGAATGCCCGCTTTGGTGCGTAGAATCCTGGCCGGCCGATACTGGCAGAGGCTTCCATCCAGCTCGAGGCAAAAATCGCTGCTGCGGCAGTGGAAGCGGTTCGTCGAGGTGCTCGACGAGCCGCCCGC
>JAUWWA010000369.1 GCA_030617125.1 Pirellulales bacterium
CTTGCTCGGCGGCCCGCTGGCGAGCCACCGCCGCCGCGATCGCCCGCGAGTGCGGCGCGCTGGCCGCCGCCGAGGTCTGCCGACCGGTCTGCGGCGCGTCGGCCCGGCGTCGGACAACCAGCCGAGTCGGCTCCGGCTGGATCTGCTGCGCTCGGTGGGCGACTTTGACGGGCTCCGGGGCCGCGGCCTCGGTCCGGGGGATTTCGGCCGGTTTGCGCGTCTGTCGCGTGGGCGCCGGCGTGGTCGGCACGTCGGGAAGCCGCTCCGGTCGGCTCGCACGACGGGCGATGCGCACCTCCAAGAACTGGCGCGTGCTGGATGGCTCCTCAAACACCTGGCGCTGATCGACCTTCACGTTGATCTGTCCGTGCCGACGTGGTGCGATATTGACGTCGGGCACGCCGGCGGCTTCTTGTTGCGGCTGCGGTTTAACCCGTGGTTCCGGGATGGGTTCGTTCGACTTCGGGCGGTGCATCCATGGTTGTCGACTGATCCGTGCCCCCGCGGCGGTGCGGCGGCGTGGCGACGACAACTCGATCCGCTTGAGCTGCGCCGGATTGGGTAGTTGCGGCTGGAGGACTTCCGGCTCGTCGAGGCTCTGTTGCTCGGTCGGCATCTCCGGTTCTTCGGCCGCCCGGCGGATCGCCTCCGGTTTACCCGGCTTGGGTGCTTCGTGCTCGATGGGCTCGTCAAAAATCTGCCGGACCTCGGGCCGGTCGACTTCTTCCCATTGGTAGCCGGGCACGGTGATCGTTTCGTACTCCTCCACGACACGGGATTGCAAATCGGCCTCTCGTTCGGCCAGAAGGGCAATGAACTGCTCGTGCAGGTAGATCGCCAGAGCGAGGTGGACCAGCAGGCTGAAGAGGATGCACAGTTGCAGCCGCCGGCGCATGCGGCCTTGCAGCAACATCACGCCCCAGAAACACAACCCAACCATCACGGCGATGCCGGCAAGCCGGGCCCAGCCGTTATAAAGGATCCGCGGGTCGTCGAAGTCGCTGATGGCGATGACCACTCCGGCGACGAACCCCGCCAGGATCAGGATGACGACGTTGATCGGCCAGAGTTGATCGTCGAAGCCGGTGACCTTCGACGGCCGGACCTTTCGAACTCTCTGCGGCACTTCGGCCATGGCTCGGCGTCCTTATCCATCGCCCTTGCGCGTGGTGTGACGGATGTCCCGGATATTGGCTTTCAGGCAGGCATTGTGGGCGTGCACGACGGATGCGTACCGGCAACGTTCATCGGCACGGATCACCACCGACGCCCGGCCGGGATTGTTGACGTAGGTTGCATTGAGGATCTTCTGCAATTCGGGCAACTCGACGATCTTCGCGGTGACGTAGTAGCGGCCGTTCTCGTCGATGTTGATGAACAGCTCGCGAGGCTTGCTCGTCAGCGGTCGAGCCTCGCTGGCCTCGGGCAGCACGACGTCCAGTTCGCGCTCCTCTTCGGCGAATCGCGTGGCGACCAGGAAGAAGATCAGCAGCAGGAAGACGATGTCGATCAGCGGTGTCAGGCTGAGGTGACTCAGTGCGGCGCCTTTGTCGATTTTCACGGCCATGGCTCTCTCCTCGGCTTACTTCTTACTTCGGCGCGGCGGCCGGCTGCTCCGGCGGCGCTGCGGCGGACTTGTTGTACACGTCGCCGTCGGTTTCGCAGCGCGCGCGTGGCGCGGCGGAGGGCCGATCGAGCGGGGTCTTGCTCACCCGAACACGGCCTTCGAACCGTTCCAGTCGCGGCATGAGTCCCAGCAACGTCTCATCCAGATCGCGGAAGAGCTTTTGGATGCGTCCCTCGAACCAGTGGGCCAAGATCGCCGCCGGAATGGCTACCGACAGTCCGGCGAACGTGGTCACCAGCGCAACGTAAATGCCTTCGGCGAGGTGCTCGGCCTTGTTGGCCCCGACAGGGAGGTTCGCGGTGGCGAAAAAGGCCTGGATCATCCCCCAAACCGTTCCCAGCAATCCCAGCAGGGGCGAAATACCGGCGGCAAGGCTGAGCCATCGCACGTTGACGTAGAGCCGGGCGGCCTCGCGATCGGCGGCCTCGCTGACGGTGTGCTCGAGTTCGGTCTGCGGCCGTCCGACCTTCAGCAACATCTTCTTGACGACGCTGGCGGCGCTGGAGGGGAATTGCTGGCAAAGCTGGTATGCCTTTCGTGGATCGAGCCCTCCGGGCTGCTCGGCCAACTTGTCCAGGCCGCCGATCAACTCGGGCGGCAACACCTTGCGGCGGCGCAGGCCCAGCATTCGCTCCGCCCCGAACGCGACCACCATCAACGACATAAAGGCGATCGGCCACATCAAGCGCCCCCCTTTGGCCAACAGTTCGAGGAGATTGATCTTCTCGGCGAATGCGGGGGTTTTGGATTCCTTCGATGCGTTCTCGGTCGCCTCGGCAGCCGGGTCTTCCGCACTCAGCGCGGTCTCGGCTTCGGCGGCAGCCCGGTCGAAATCACCCACCGCGGGTTCGTCCGAACGAGGACCGGCGTCTTGGGCAAGCACCGCGTGGGGCAATGCCGCAAACGCCGCGACGGTCAACACCAAGGAAACCGGCAGGATGATGGCCGGGCGGATGGCTCGCCGCGGTACGGGGTGGACGGTGTTCATACGGGGACCTCGTCGTTTGATGGACATGCGGCTATTTTAACGCTTCGATTCGCTCTTTGGCGAGTGGGACCTTGTCGCTTTGGGGGAATTTCTCGACCAGCTTGCGGTACTGCTTGATGGATTGCGACTTTTTCCCCAGCACCTCGAAGCACCGGCCGGCTTCGTAGGTGGCATAGGCCTGCCACTTCGGATAGCCGTAGCCATAGGCGACCTTGAAGTAACTCCGGACGGCATCCTGGTGTTTCTTCTGCTCGAACTGGATTTCGGCGATCATGAATTGTGCCCGAGCGGCCGGCTCGAGGTTCGTCTTGGCGACGACCTGCTCGTAGAGTCTGATCGCCTCGTCCTTTTTGCCGAGGTTTTGCTGGGCCCAGCCCTGGTGGTAGAAGGCTTCGGCCGCCCGGGCCGCCTCGGGGAATCTTGTCGTCAGCGAGGTCGCCAGTTCGAGGCACTTCTCCCACTGTTTAAGTTGCGCGGCCGCCTGCGAGGCGTGCAGCAGCGCCAGCGTGCTGATGTCCTTGTTCGACGGCTTTTTCACCAGCTCGTACGCGGCCAGCGCCTCCTTGTACTTCTGCTGCTTGAAAAGGC
>JAUWWA010000383.1 GCA_030617125.1 Pirellulales bacterium
ACCGACCCGGCCGCCCCCACCGGCACCGATCGCGTCGCCGAGGTGGCCCGGCGGCTCGACGGCGTCGATATCATCGTCAACGTCCAAGGCGACGAGCCGGAGATCCGGGGCGAGTCGATCGACCTGGCCATCGCGCTGCTGGAGGAGAACCCCGAGGCGGTCATGTCGACGCTGGCCACACCGATCCGCGACCGGCGCCAGTTCGACGACCCGGCGTGCGTGAAGGTGGTGTTCGACGCCCACGGCCGGGCGCTCTACTTCAGCCGCAGCCCGATTCCCCACGCCCGCGGTGCAACGGCGGGCGATGCCCGCCCGCTAAACGAGACAGCCGACCGCCCACCGCCTACCGCCTACCAACACATCGGCCTGTACGCCTATCGCCGCGAATTTCTGCTTGCGCTCGCCGCGATGCCGCCGTCGAGGTTGGAACAGATTGAGAAGCTCGAGCAGTTACGCGTCCTGGAAGCCGGCTACGCGATCCTCGTCGGCGTGGTCGACGAGCCGACCATCGGCATCGACACGCCGGAAGACTACCGGGCGTTCGTCGCGCGATGCGCCCAAAAGGAAAAGGCGTCAAGAGTTTTTTCTTGACGCCTTTTTCCTTCCGGTGCAAGGAGGCACCTTTTTTCCGACTACATGACAGCTCCGTGGCGGACCTGACGATGTAGCTGCATCAACCCACCGGCGTCCCGCCAAACGTCGATATTGCATCGCTGTCGAGGGCCTGTGCCGGGAACGTCGTTTGGGCGGCGTCTTGCTTCTTCCAGGTGGAAGTTTTGGCCGGTTGCTCGCCCGAGACGTCTTGCAATTTCCTCGATTCGATGAACTCTTCCAGGGCCTTTCCGGCCGCCTCGCGACCACCCAATCCGAAAGCCAGCGCCAACGCCACGCCGGTCGCTCCCATGAGGATCACGAAGGCCGAATTGATGATCTCGTTGGCCAGTCCCATCTGGCGCAAGGACATGGCGGCGGCCAGGATGATAATCGAGGTCCGTGCCACCAATGCAACGAGATTCGCCTGGCGAATCTGGCTGGATTGGACTGTCACCGCGGCCAGGTTGGCCAGGTAGAGTCCGATGGCGAAGATGATCAGCCCAACGACCACGTGACCGGCGAAGACCAGGAACTGGGCAATCAGCCCGGCAATCATATCGAAGCCGAGGATGGGCAGCGCCTGCATAATCGCAAACAGGATGGTCGCCACGAGGACCAGGTAGCCGGTCATCTCCGAAGGGGTCCGCCTTCCTTCGACGTGCTCCATCTTCAGTCCCAGCTTGGCCGGCAGGCGGTCAAACCCCAGCCCAGCGAGCAGGTTCGTCATCAGCGTGGCCACCACGCGGCCCACTATGTAGGCGACGAAAATGACCAGCGCGGCGGCGAAAATGGCGGGCAAGGCGGTCAGCACCATGCGAAGCATTTCGCTGGCCGGCTCGGTGACAGCCTGCAATTGCAGCGCGCCGAGCGAGGCGACCAGGATCGGCAGCAAGACCAGGATGTAGATGATCAGGCCGAGCATGCCGGAAAGCCGCTTTTCGCCGAGGATCGGCGTCAGCCCCACGCGCTCGCTCAGGGCATCGGTGCCGATGGCGGCCAGCAGATTGGTGCAGATTCGCTGGATGATTCGGGCGGCCAACCAGCCGATGCCGAGGATCAACGCGGCGGCAAACAGGTTGGGCAGGAAGCTCAGCGTCTTGCCGATCATCGCTTGCACCGGCTCCAACAAGCCCGGCAAGGCCGTGTTGAGAATCGCCGGCAGAAACAGCAAAAATACCAGCCAGTAGACGGCCTCGGAGGCGGTTTTGAAAAGGTCGCCGGCGGTCTCCCCTCCCCTTCGGAGGTGGCTTGGCTGAGGTGCTCGTCCAGCTTCGTGGCGGAAGTCACCTGGCGGACGAAGAAACGCATTACCGTGGCCATCACCCAGGCGACCAACAGCAATAGCCCGGCGCCCACAACATGCGGCGCATAAGCCAGAATCTGGTTCAGCAGGTTGTTGAGCGATTGAGTCACTTGCGTCAGCCCAAGCGTGTCGAAAAACGCCACCAGTACGAAGACCAGGATGAAGTAGTAGGTCAGCCGGGCAATGCCTCGTTCGACCTTGGGAGCTTGAGCGTCTTCTCCGGAAAACCACTTAGCCAATCGCTGGTCGAAACCGGTCTTGCGCACGGCCGCGCCGACGATGGCCGAAACCAGCAGCGCGCCCAACCATCCGACAACCAGGATGACGATTGCGCCGACGAGCGTCGGTAAGTAAGGCCCGACAAACTGGGTGAACTGGCCGATGTTCCCCGGAGCCTGTGAGGCTACTTCTGATACTTGTCCAAACATTCTCGAACCCCTTAATTCTAGAGTGAAGATTGGCCCTCGCCGGGCCTTCTGCCGTAAGATATTCCATTGAACTTGTAGCTTGCGGACAAGCAGAGTCAAAATTTTTCCCAATATTCGCCCCGCAAATCGGGGGGGCTCTTGGCGTAAGTCGTTGTTTTGCAACAAGATTGAGCGTTTTGCCGCCGGGTCACTTCCGCAAAACGCCGCTCCGCGCTAAAATACACGGTTTGCATGTGCAAGGGGCGAGCACTCCGGGAACCATCGGAAGCGGAATTCCGAACCCCGAACCCCGAAACACGACCTTCATGACCAAACACATCTTCGTCACCGGCGGCGTGGTCAGCTCCTTGGGCAAGGGGCTGACGAGCGCCTCGATCGGCATGTTGCTCGAGCAGCGTGGGCTATCGGTCCGCTTGCAGAAGCTCGATCCGTACATCAACGTCGATCCCGGCACAATGAGCCCCTATCAGCACGGCGAGGTCTACGTGCTCGACGACGGCAGCGAGACCGACCTCGACCTGAGCCACTACGAGCGGTTCACCAACTCGCCGCTGACGCGCGACTCGAACTACACGACCGGGCAGATCTACCAGTCGGTGATCAACAAGGAGCGGCGCGGCGAGTTCCTCGGCAAGACGGTCCAAGTCATCCCGCACATCACCGACGAAATCAAGGCCGCCATCGCCAAGCTCTCCGGCGACGACGTCGACGTGGTCATCACCGAGATCGGCGGCACGGTCGGCGACATCGAGAGCCAGCCGTTCCTGGAGGCCATCCGGCAGTTCG